>WFXK01000351.1 GCA_015490695.1 Bacteroidota bacterium
AATAAAGATAGAACCAAAATAATACGACTAACAAAAGCGCTAAAGGTGCAAAGAAAATAAACCAAGCACCAAAAGCAGGAGGTTCTTTACCAGGGAAAGTGATTTGAAAAATCCTATGGAAAGAAAGATTCGGCGCTGTTCCCACTAAGGTGGCAGTCCCTCCTAAGGACGAAGCATACGCAATACCTAACAACAAAAAAGCAGAAAACACAGGACTTTGCTCTTCTTTCTGTGACTGAATCACCGATAACGCTATAGGTAACAACATTAACGTTGTCGCCGTATTAGAAATCCACATGCTTAAAAAACAACTGCTGAACATAAACCCCAAAAGTACCCACTTAGGATGCGTTCCAAACAACCTTAAAATCGCTAAAGCAATTTGTTTATGTAATAGCGTTTTTTCCATTGCCTGTGCAATCAAAAACCCTCCTAAGAACAGAAAAATCGTAGAATTGATATAGTTCTTTGCTACTTCTTCCATAGGCATAATGCCTAACACGGGAAAAAGCACTAAGGGCAATAAAGAGGTCGTTGCTAAAGGCAGGGCTTCGGTAACCCACCAAAGAAACATCCATGTTGCTGTTGCTGCCATAGCTTGCATAGCAGGACTTGGAAACGAAAACAGATACATCAGCCCAAACCCCAATGGTCCCAACAAAAGGACCCAATACCTACGGTTTGTACTTGGCTTCTCGGAAAAGCTGCTCATATTGCGCTATAGGCATCGTTAATAAACTATCTAAAGAAACCTCAGGGTGTCCCTCCATATAACTTTGTACAATACGCCAACCAATAAAATGCCCTAACCGTGGTGCACTATGCGCCCCCAAACGCTTTGTAAAAGGTCCTTCCGCAATAAACTCTTTGTATTGATTGTAATCCTTAGAAAAAAGATAAGGCAATAACATTTTGTAAATCCGTGCTTCAAACTTTTGTGCCCACTGCCATTGTGCCGATGTGTAATAAATCAATTCCGAATCGGGAACCTCCTCCAATAACTTATCTAAACAATAATAACGTATGCCTACATGAATCATCTCTTGTAACAATGTCGGAAAATGCGCAGGGGTAAGCCGCGGCTGATACTGCTCTAAAACCTTGTGAAATACCCTGGGTAAAAGGCTCTCTATCCTACAACGCCGCCGCATGTAACGCGGTAACTCAGGATGATAAAACGGCGCATCTACCCCTAAAAAATAATGCAAACCAATCCCCACATACGACTCATATACAAACACCTGGTCATCTAACTGAAAATAAACAGGACGCTGATAGTCATAACCAGGATAAAAAGTAAAAATCTTAGGCAAAGTAAAAGACGGAAAATAATGCTTAAACCGCTGCAACGGACGTAAAAACAATTTGTCAAACGGATAATCAGGCGGATAATACCGATAAATCGTATCTATGAACGCTAAGGTTAAACTATCCACAGCAAAAGCCACGACCATCTGCGCTAAAATCGTATCAGGAACATTTTTCAATCGGAATAACCACGCACTTAATAAAGGTGTTGCCTCAGAAAAATAACGCCGATAAACCGCTAAGGTGTCTGCTAAGGTATTCCCCCGTAAATGAACCTTAATAGAATCAAAATACCGCTCTAAACGCGTGATTTTTACCGCTACCGAAGGCAAAGAAGGGTCTGCACTAACACGCTCTAAGTCCAAATAAACAGGATAGTTCTTCGCCTTAAGCGCTTCTATATCGGGTTGACTGGGCTGACAACCAACAAACAAAAAGATGAAAAACAAAAACCCCCTTACCATTCCTTGCTCACTGCAGTGATTTCTAACAAAGGTGTCCATCGCCCATGCAAAATTATAGGAGAGGAAATAAACTTAGGAAACTTACTTAAAGAAAACTTTTCTATAATGGTCGGTTCACCCCGACGCTCTACATCCAAAACAACTAAATAAACACTATCATTAGCCGTGAAATACATAAAGGGCGTACAATGGTTTTGAAAATCACAACGAAATTGATTATAACAAACAGGCGCTTGATAACGCAATTCAAAAGTGTAAATACCAAAACTGAGGTCAGGACGCTCCTCATTAACAACCGCTAAACTAACATCCCAGGGATTACCTTGATGGTCATAAGGAAGCACCTCTATGGTATTAACACAAATTCGCATGCGATATAAAACAGGTTGAATGATTGTAAAAGTTTTTGTTCGCTCACCAGAGATTTTCATTGGCATCTTAGGGATTGATTGAATACTATAAAACCGCAGACGCAAGATA
>WFXK01000352.1 GCA_015490695.1 Bacteroidota bacterium
AGGCATCTCTTTTTGGAAAACTCCAGAAACTATGAAAGTTTCTTTAGGTTTCTACTAAAAAGGCACTTGGGAAAACCCGCACTGAGATTCCTCGCCTTCGGCTCGGAATGACGCACACAAAAGGAATGAACGCACTGACCCAAACACAAACAACGCAAAACCTGCAAATCACACACACACAAACCCAACAACGCCAAAACCTACTGCAGCGTGGAGACGGTAGCCTCATGCCGAGCGAAGCCGAGGTATCTCAAAAAACTTTCTTTACCTTCGCTCTATAATGAAACGCCTGCCTATCGGAATACAAGATTTTGAAACCCTTATCAATAGTAACTGCTACTATGTAGACAAAACCCCTTTTATTTATGATTTAGTCCAAAAAGGAAAATTCTTTTTTCTTTCACGTCCCAGAAGATTTGGTAAAAGCCTTTTTGTCTCTACTATCAAAGCAGCCTTTGAAGGCAAAAAACACTTATTCAAAGGATTGTTTTTAGAAAACCACTGGAATTGGAAAGAAATATTTCCCGTCATTGCTATCTCTTTTGGAGATACTATTATTCAATCATCTGCTCAATTAAATGCCCTTTTTGAATCGCTTTTACAGAACTTAGCTCGGCGATTTCAAGTTCCACTGACCGAGCAACTAATTAGTCTTCGTTTCAAAGAGTTAGTAGAACAAATAGCAGAACGGGCCCAAAAACCTGTGGTGTTGCTCATTGATGAATATGACAAACCACTTTTAGATGTTTTACCGAATTTGGAATTAGCCTATGAAATCCGAAACCAACTTCGCAATTTTTATGCACCAATAAAGAATTTAGACCCTTATTTGAAATTTGTGTTTATAACAGGAGTAAGTCAATTTACCAAAGTTTCTCTATTTAGCGAATTGAATAATTTACGAGATATATCTTTATTCCCTGCCTTTGGTAATATATGTGGGTATACTCAGCAAGAGCTAGAAAATACTTTTAAGGAACTTTTGAAGGAGGTAGATATGGAACAATTACGCTCATGGTATAAGGGCTATTATTATCTTGCTGATAGACTTTATAATCCTTTTGATGTTTTGCTTTTTTTAGAAGAGCGAAAATTTCATGCTTTTTGGTTTGAGACAGGAACTCCTACATTTTTAGCAGAAACCTTAAAGAAACATCCTATTTTTATTCCCGAGTTGGAGGACATCTGGTATGACCATACTTCCTTAGTTTCTGTAGATGTAGAACATTTGGAACCCGTTACTTTGATGTTTCAAACAGGGTATTTAACTATCAAAGAAGTGGTTGAAGGTTATGGCATGCCAAGTTACAAACTTTCTTATCCTAACAAAGAAGTTGAATATAGTCTTAACAGGTTTTTAATCAAAGGGTGGTTAGATAGGGATAGTTATTACACCAATAGGCATATAGAATTTTTAAAGACAGCATTTCTAAGAAAGGATTTTAGTAAAGTTTGTGAGGTGTTTAATCAGTTAATTGCGGGGATTCCCCATGATTGGTTTAGAAGGAATCTGCTTGCACAATACGAAGGCTATTGGGCATCGGTTTTTTACATGGCACTTAAAGGAACAGGCTTACCCTCATGGGGTGAAGATACCACAAGCACAGGTCAAATTGATATGGTAGTGGAGTTAAAAGATGCTTATGTGTTGTTGGAATTCAAAATTGGCAAGGAGGGTGATGAGATACAAGCGATTGAACAGATAAAAGCAAGGGGGTATGCAGGGAAGTATATTAATAAAGGTAAAGCAGTTATCTTGCTGGGCTTGGTGTTTGATAGGGAGAGCCGTAGTTTAGTGGGGTGTCGTTGGGAGGTAGTGGGGTAGCTGCCGCGTCATGCCGAGCGTAGCCGAGGCATCTCTTTGGAAACTTCGGAAACTCTGAAAGTTTCCTTGGGTTTCCAACAAAAAAGCACTTGGGGAAGACCCGCACTGAGATTCCTCGCCTTTGGCTCGGAATGACGCACACAAAGCGGAAGGACGCACATGACCCAAATACAAACAACGCAAAAACCGCAAACTGCACGCATAAACTCAACAACGCCAGAAACTCCCCACAGGGCGGAGGCTGCCGCGTCATGCCGAGCGCATGCGAGGCATCTCTTTTTGGAAA
>WFXK01000353.1 GCA_015490695.1 Bacteroidota bacterium
GCGTTGTTTACTTAGACCAATGTGATTTCACGCTCCTTGGCGGACGTTTCCAATTAAAAGGGAAATACGACGGGCGTAATATACAACAACCTAAAGCCTTCTTCGCTGCCAATATCCAAAACTTAGACCTTCAAAAAGCCTATAACAATTTTGAAATCATGAAAAAATATGTTCCCATAGGTGCTTATACAAATGGCATCATGAATCTAAAAACCCAAATGGAGCTTCCTATGAATAGCAGTTTAGAGCCGTTATACGACCAGCTCTTTTGCGATGGGATGGCTCAATTGCGTCAAACGGCTATAAAAGATGCGCCTATACAAAAAGGTTTAGTGAAACTGACCCGCTCACAACAATTAAACCCTATACGGATTGCTGACCAAAAAATCCAGTTTTCTATTAAAAATGGACGTTTGTACGTAGAGCCTTTTTCTTTCCAAAGTGGCGAAACTTCCTTTTTAATAGCAGGCAGCAATGGATTAGACCAAAGCATAGATTATACGATTATCGTCACAACACCGGTAAAAGGCATTGCTGCAAGTCTTCAACAGCAGATTTTAACTTCTTTAAACGCCAATGCTGCGGCGGTTCAAAGAGCGCGCATGCATTTTAAAGCCACAGGTCCTTTTAACAAACCTAAGATTACTTTAACCAAAGTAGAGGCAGCCGAGGGAGAAGGCGCAGCAACAGACCTGCAGCAACAGGCACAAGAGCTAAAAGAACAACTACAACAACAAGCACAGCAACAACTGCAACAAGCGCAGCAGCAAGCACAACAACAAGTCCAACAAACACAACAGCAAATTCAACAGCAGGCACAACAGCAAGTCCAACAAACCCAACAGCAGGTCCAACAACAAGCACAGCAACAACTGCAACAAGTACAGCAGCAAGCACAAGAAGAAAAAGAGAAATTAAAGAATAAACTGAAAGGAAAACTTCCGAAATGGCCATAGCATACGACACGCTTTTTTTAGACCGCGATGGCGTTATCAATGAACGAATCATTGGTGGCTATGTGCGCAACATAGATGAATTTGTCTTGCTCCCCGGCGTTATTGAAGGATTAAAAATCTTGCAACAGCACTTTAAGCGCACCATTATCGTAACGAATCAGCGCGGCATTGGTTTAGGTATCATGACCGAAGAGGATTTACAACAAATCCATGAATACATGTTACGTTTGTTTGCTGCTCATGGTATTGTGATAGATGCGATTTATTATTGTCCTCATGACCCAGATAAAAAACGTTGTGTTTGTAGAAAGCCTCGCATCGGGATGGGATTAAAAGCTAAGGCACAATTTTTGGATTTACAATTTCAAAAGTCGGTTATGGTAGGCGACAGCGAACACGATATGCTTTTCGGGAAACGCTTAGGCATGTATTGCGTCGCTATCGGAAAAGAACTTTTACCCTATGCCGACGCCCATTATGAAAGCTTGTGGCATTATGCACAGACTTTTTTATGTTTGCTACCATGAAAATCGGGGTATTAAAAGAGGAAGGGAGAGAGCGTAGAGTTGCTTTACATCCCCAAGAAGTGAAACGTTTAAGTGCTCAAGGAATTGAAGTCTTCGTACAATCTAAAGCAGGTGAAGGCGCATTTATTGAGGATAAAGCCTATGAAGAGGCAGGAGCTACTATTGTAGCGGATGAAAAAACGCTTATAGAAACAGCAGACATCATTTTAACTATTCATTTACCTTCTGCGCAGCGAAGTCAATGGATGAAGCCGAAACAAGTATGGATTGGGCTTTTTAATGCTTTAGACAATGCTAAAAGGGTTGCAGAGTTAGCACAGAAACAGATTACGATGTTGAGTTTAGACCGTATTCCGAGGATTACACGGGCGCAGTCGGTAGATGTGTTATCTTCCATGGCTGCGGTTGCGGGGTACAAGGCAGCGCTGTTGTGTGCCGATTATTTACCGAAGTTTTTCCCTATGTTAACTACGGCGGCGGGTACTGTAGCGCCCGCAAAAGTATTTGTGCTTGGTGCTGGAGTAGCAGGATTACAAGCGATTGCGACCGCTAAACGCTTAGGAGCTAAGGTCTATGCTATGGATGTTCGTCCTGAGACGAAAGAAGAGGTAGAAAGCCTTGGTGCGACGTTCGTTACTGTCCCTGAAGAAGCTAAAAAAGGTGAAGGGGGCTATGCCGCAGAACAATCCCGCTCTTTCTATGAACGTCAACAACAAGTGTTAGCCGAATTATTTCCTTCTATAGATGCTGTTATCACTACAGCGCTCATTCCAGGACGTCCTGCGCCTAAACTCATTCCAGAAACTTTGGTAGAAAAGTTACCTAAGGGGAGCGTTATTGTGGATTTAGCAGCGCCCAACGGCGGTAATTGCACCCTCACCCAACCCGATGAAATCGTACAAAAAAACGGTGTAACCATCATCGGCTATACCAACCTCCCCTCAATGCTCGCCCCTCAAGCCACCCAACTCTTCAGTAAAAACCTCTTTAACCTACTTCAAATGCTTATTAAAGACCAATCCCTCCAATGGAACTTTGAAGATGAAATCATTGATAAACTCTGTATTGTTTATGAAGGCAACTTAAGAGATAAAGACGTAGAAGCTAAACTTCAATGAACCATTTAGAACATTTAGGTTTTGTTGTTAAGGACAAGGAGGATTTTCGTTTGCTCTTAAAGTTTGCGGTACGGCAAGGTAAACGCTACCGTAACGATAAAGGCTTTTATGTCCGTTATCGTGACGGCTCCGGTGCGGAACTCTGGGTGCAATTAGACCTTCAACAACGGATTGTTGGCGTTACTCCTTTCTTTGATGGCATGGCACTACCTACAGTGTGTTTAACAGAAAAAGTGCCCAGTAAACTTTCTGTATTAAGCGGAGGGTTCATTGCATGGGCAGCCCCACAAAAAAAAGATGACCCCCAATCTGCCCTCTATCCCTTCCTCTTTGAAGCGGTAAACTTCCAACAAGTCCAACTCCGTTATTTGCCTATTAACTATCAAGTTCAACTTACTGCTTTTCCCCATGAAATCCAGTTTTTTCGCAATCGCGGTGAGTACTTAGAGTACCAACGCCAACAACCAGAGCCCATGGCTTCTAAAGCCTTTTTACCTGTAGGTTACTTAGAATTTGGTAAAGTGCTTCCTAAGGGTGCTTATGCGTGGATTGCCGGCGAAGTCTTAAAAAGCGATGTGCTTTTCAACTATTTAACTCGCAAAATGTATTTTCACTTTTTTATCCAGACCCTTGGGATGCAGATGGATGTGGTTTGCCATCCTGATTATGTTCCGTTTCGTCCTGATAAGGGGGCGGTGTTAAATGGATTGTTTTGGGTGGGGGGAAAACCTCTCCACCCACCTTTTTAGTGCTGTGCTAAGTTTTTATCATCAGGACAGCATAAAGGCGGAGACTTGGGACAATCACCCTTAGCATTGGTTTTCCCACAAGAAACTTCTCCGTAATGAGGCGTTCCTTGCCAACAATCTACCTTAGGAGTACAAACACAAGGCGTACCAGCAACTCGTAGCATCCATCCTAATTCCCTGCGCCCCTTATCCTTAGAAGCAACAAAATGCAATTTTGGATAAGGCAACCAAACCACTTGCATAAAGTCCTCTAATCGGTCATTGACCCTAAGTACTTTTGTTCCACGCTCGTCAATGGCGTAAGTGATCAATTCCCCTTTATCATCCCATTGAAATTGTTGGTGAATGAATTGCGTTCCATTACCATTGACATATACAAAAGGATAAAGTGTAATTTTCCCTGCACGTACTCCGTTTTCAATCCAGTCTTTCCATTGGGGTACAAGCGTAGCGTAGTCAGGGAAGACGTCTTTTAACAAATACACATCGCCATCAAGGTTGTAGTCTTTTTTATACGCTTCTTCAAGTCGGAATTGATGGCGGTATTTTGCTAAGGCTTGACTGAGGGCGAGGGTTTGTTCTGCTAAAGGAAGGGTTCTTAGTTGTTCTACGGCAGCAGCACTCTCTTCTGGGGTTAGTACTGTGTAAGCTTCGTCCCCTTTTGGGATTTCATCAGTGACAGACGACTGCTGACATTGCACTAAAAACATGGGCAGGACTGCCATAATGCCCCAAAGTCTCCACCTTAACATGATTCCGCCTTTCATGGTTTTAAGAGTTTATTTGGAGCAAAATTAAAAAAAACTTCAAAAAAAGCAAGAGATACAAGGTAACAAAATGCGGTTATTGTTGGTAGGTATGTTCTTTTTCGGAAAGCGCTATTGCACGGCTGTGTTTTGTAAGAACTTGGGATTTTGGTTTTTTCTTGGGTGTTGTTTTTGGAAACTTGAGGAAACTTTTGGAGTTTCCGGAGTTTCCAAAAAGAGATGCCTCGGCTTTGCTCGGCATGACGCGGCGACCTCAGCGCTGCAAGGGGTCTTAGTGGTCACTGAGTTTAGATGCGTAGTCTGTAATCTTTGCATTGTTTGCGTTTGGGTTATGGTATCACTTCACTTTGTGTGCATCATTCCGTTATTGTATGCGTCATTCCGAGC
>WFXK01000354.1 GCA_015490695.1 Bacteroidota bacterium
ACCCCAAACCCCGCATGATATGGCTTTTAATGGAAGAAAACACGGAGTTCTTAACCTTAGTACACCACCTAAGAGAACAACTAAGGACTTTTATTCAAAAGCCCGATTTTCATAAAAAGCCTTATATTCATGCGACTTTAGCGTATTTTCGTCCTGTTTCAAGGTGGCGTTTAGCGCCTCTGCCTTCTGTAGAGTTGCCTTCACAGGTGTTTGAATTGGCACCTTTGACCTTATGGCATAGTATGCCTACCCCTTCAGGAAGGGTTTACAAACCACTTTTTAGCGTTGCTCCGAAGCGATAGGTAGCACTACAGTAAAAACAGTTCTTCCAGGGCGACTTTCTTCTAAGAAGATTTTTCCTTGGTGTTTTTCAATGATTCGGCGGCAGATATCTAATCCTAAGCCTGTTCCTTCTCCTGCTTTTTTGGTTGTAAAGAAGGGTTCAAAGATTTTATCTTGGATTTCTGGGGGGATGCCACTACCGCTATCTATGAAGCGTACTTCTATGGTATTGCCTCTTTCTATCGCCTCTATAGTTAAAGAGCCTTTACCCCCCATGGCTTGAATAGCATTTTGAATAAGGTTAATCCATACTTGCGTTAAAGCATCTGGATGTCCTTCAATGAGGGGTAAGTGTTCAGGCACGTGAACATCCAATGAAATCCCCTGTTTTAATTGGTTTTGGTAAATGGTCAAGGCAGTATCTATGGTATCTTTCAAAACGATGGGTTCTTTTTCTGCTTCCGCAGAAGTATGACTATAGGCTTTCAGGGCGTAGACAATCTTACTGGTTTTTTCTGTCGCGCCTAAAATGTTATAGGTGTTTGTAATGATTTGCCCTATGTTGTAAAGCGCTTGTTGCAGTTTTTCCTTGTCAGGATAACTTAAAAAGAGTTCTTTGTAGGGAGTTAAGTCTCCGTGGAAACCTGCTTCTACAAGCGTTTTAGCAAGTAAACGGCTATCTTCTTTACTTAGGCCGGCTTCTTTTAATAAATCTTGGTAGTTTTTGCGTAGTTTTCGTTCTTCTTTTGAGGTTAAACTTAGCGGTTCGTGGAGTAGTTCTAAAAGCAATTGTTGAAATGTTTTTCTTTGGTCTTCATTTAATGAAGCTAAGAAGTCATAGAAGTTTTGAATAAGGTAGGGGAGCACGTAAGTAATATTTTCTGCGGAGGCTTTAACAGCGCCAATGGGAGTATTGATTTCATGGGCAATATTTGCAACTAATTGACCCAAAGCTGCCATTTTTTCGGATAAAATCAATTGTTCTTGAGTGTTTTTTAACTCTTGAAGAGCCTCTTCTAAGGCTTTGGTCCGCTCTTTGACTTTCTGTTCAAGGGTTTCATTCATTTCTTTGAGCGCTGCCTGTGCTTGACGCATTTGTTCATGAGCGATTTCTAAAGCTTCTAAGTTTTGGCGCAGTTCTTCTTCTTGTTGTTGGAGTAATAGATTTTTTTCTTGCGTTTCTCTTAAAAGTTTTTGGATTCTAAGCTGATTTTTATATCCGTGTAGTCCTTCGGCTAATTTTTTTAGTAGTTGCTGGGCGATTTTCCAGCGTTTTTCATCATGGGGAAATAAAGTAGCGTATTCTAAGACACCAACGACTTCATTTCTAAAAACTAAGGGTACTACGTAAAGGGCTTGAGCACGTAGTTGAATATCTCCTGAGGGTACCTCATAATGGAAATGGTTTTGTAAGACAATAGGTTTTGCGGTGATAGCGCATTGTCCTGTAATCCCTTCACCTAAGGGGATTTTTTGAGGGACTTCAGGAGGTAGGGCATAACCGCCTATGCGCACTAAGACATCTTCTTCTTTGATATAAAAGGCAATAGTAGCCGCTTCTAAGGTGTGGTGTAGAAATTTGATGATTTGTTGTGCCCATGTTTCCAATGGCTTATCAAAGTGCTGATAAATCAAAATAGAAAATCGTTCTTGTTGTTCTTGCCATTGTTGTTGTGCTAAGCGTTCTTTGAGTTTTTCTATTTCTTTTTTTAGTTGTTCGTTCTCGGCTAATAGGGCTTCTACGTTTATGTTTTTTTCGGTTATCATTTGTTGGAAAGGGTAGTTTATTGCTGTACGAGGTAGTGTTGTGCGGTTAAACTGTAAAATGTGTTGAGGGGGGTAAAACTGGGAACTTATAGAAGCTTGTGTCTTTGTACATAGGTTCTAAAGACAAAATCCACGAGCTTAAAATAACATGCATACAGATAACTTCAATTAGGGCAAACTTAAAAGAAGTTTTTTAAAAATACAAATGCTTGTTTAATGAGTCCAATAATTGTTTCATAAAGAATAGCAGCAAACTTATTCAAGAGAGAGTATTCTAAACATTCTATTTTCTCTTTTTTCTAACAAAAGAGGATTAAGGTGCTTTTATTTAAGCGCTTTGTGCTTCTTTAAGCATTTTCTCACCTTTTTCTATCGCTTCTTCAATTGTTCCTACATAGAGGAAGGCGGCTTCTGGTAGATGATCTAATTCTCCATCCATAATCATGTTGAAGCCTTTAATGGTGTCTTCAATGTGAACGAATTTTCCTGGGATTCCTGTAAATTGTTCGGCAACGTGGAAAGGTTGACTGAGAAAGCGTTGGATTTTTCTTGCGCGAGCAACAATTAATTTGTCTTCTTCCGATAATTCTTCCATTCCTAAGATAGCGATAATATCTTGGAGTTCTTTATATTTTTGTAGAATCTGTTTTACTCTTTGGGCGCATTGATAGTGTTCTTCTCCCACGATAGAAGGTTGAAGGGCGCGGGAAGTAGAGGACAAGGGGTCTACTGCAGGGTAAATACCCATGTTTGCGATTGCACGGGAGAGCTCTGTAGTAGCGTCTAAGTGAGCGAAAGTAGTGGCTGGTGCAGGGTCGGTATAGTCATCTGCAGGCACGTACACTGCTTGGATAGAGGTAATAGAACCTCTTTTTGTAGAGGTAATTCGTTCTTGCAAAGCCCCCATTTCTGAAGAAAGGGTAGGTTGGTAACCTACTGCCGAGGGCATGCGTCCAAGGAGCGCAGAAACTTCTGAACCTGCTTGGGTAAAGCGGAAGATGTTATCTATGAAGAAAAGAATGTCTCTTCCTCCTGTTTCTTCGGTACCATCTCGGAAGTATTCTGCTATGGTTAAGCCTGTTAGTCCTACTCTTGCACGGGCGCCAGGGGGTTCATTCATCTGTCCAAAGACCAAGGTGGCTTGGGATTTAGCTAATTCCTCCATATCTACCTTAGAAAGGTCCCAACCTCCTGCTTCCATACTCTTTTTGAAGGCTTCACCATAACGGATAACCCCTGCTTCAATCATTTCTCGTAATAGATCGTTTCCTTCGCGGGTTCGTTCACCAACGCCTGCGAAGACTGACATCCCAGAATATTGTTTTGCAATGTTATTGATTAGCTCCATAATAAGCACTGTTTTTCCTACACCGGCACCGCCGAATAGTCCTACTTTACCTCCTTTTAAATAAGGTGCTAAAAGGTCTATGACTTTAATTCCTGTAAAGAGGATTTCTGGTTGGGTTTTAAGTTCTTTGAATTCTGGTGCGGGGCGATGGATAGGATAACGTAAAGAAGTTTTTGGTGCCGGAAGCCCATCTATTGGTTCGCCTACAACGTTGAACAATCGTCCTCGGATTTCTTCTCCTACAGGTACACTAATGGGCGCATGCGTGTCTATCACTTTCATCCCACGTTTTAAGCCATCGGTAGAATCCATCGCAATCGTACGCACTCGTTGTTCTCCTAAATGCTGTTGGACTTCTAAAACTAAACGGCTTCCGTCGTCTTTCTCTACGATTAAAGCGTCGTAAATTCTTGGAAGTTCTACTTCATCGCCAGGAAAATCCACATCTACTACAGGTCCGATGACTTGTGCAATATAACCGACTGTTTCTTTTGCCATCGCTATAACTTTGAAAACGGGGCGCAAGTTAATGAAGGTGGACGGTTTTTACAAATAGCGCTGAAAATAACTAAGTACGTTTTGAATTAAACGAAATTGAGGTTGTAGTCTTTTTGCTTCTTCAAAATCACACCATAATCCTTTCTCTATCGCTTCTTCTTTTTGAAGCACAATTTCAGAATTGTCGGTAGAAAAAAGGAACCAATAGGTTTTTTTAAGAATGCGTTTTTGATTTTGTTGGTAAACGTGATAAGTGATATAAGGATTGAGGTTTATGGGGTTTAATGGGTTAATGCCGACTTCTTCTTGGATTTCTCGTTGGGCACATTGTAATGGGGTTTCTTTCTCTTCTTTTTTTCCTTTAGGTAAATCCCACCATCCTTTTCGATAAATCATTAAGATTTTGTTTTGGTAAATAACAACTCCTCCGGCAGCTTCTATAAAGGAAGCATTATTAAGGATTTGTTGCCATGCTTTTGTTAATGCTTTTTGATTTGGAAAATGGGCGATGAGCGTTCCACAGCTTTGCTGGGAAAGTTGCTCAAAGAAAGTTTCTATGTTTTTCGTTAAAAAGGAGGAATGATGGACTATAAGGGCTAATTTGGCGTTTAAGTGGTAGATAGTAAGCATTGTTTTTTTTATTTTTGTGGGCGATGATAGGCATAGCCGTTCATGGGGGAGCTGGTGCTTTACGTTCCTTAGATGCGGCTAAGGAACGCGAATATAGAGAAGTATTACGAGAATCCATAGAAGTGGGTTTTGGGGTATTAAGTCGCCGAGGGAGTGCTTTGGAGGCGGTGGAAGCAGCCGTAAAGGTTTTAGAAGACTCGCCTTTATTTAATGCGGGTAGAGGCAGTGTTTTAACAAAAGAAGGTACTGTAGAGATGGATGCTTCTATTATGGATGGTTCATCTTTACGTGCGGGTGCTGTAGCAGCCATTACCGGAGTAAAGAATCCGATTGAGGCGGCGCGTTTAGCGATGGAGCGCTCTCCGCACGTGCTTTTAGTCGGCGAAGCCGCAACTCGATGGGCAAAACAAGAAGGGTTAAGTATAAAACCTTTAAGTTACTTTGTAACTCCTGAACGGCAGCGACAATCCCAATTAGGTCAATTAGGGACAGTTGGCGCTGTTGCTGTGGATACTTTTGGGAATTTAGCTGCGGCGACCTCTACAGGTGGTACAGCAAACAAATGGGAGGGGCGGGTCGGCGATTCCGCTATCATTGGAGCAGGTACCTATGCAAAAAATGCCTATGCTGCCGTGTCTTGTACAGGACACGGCGAATACTTCATGAGAACCTTAGCTGCCTATCGAGTTATTGCACTCATGGAATTGAGAAATTACTCCATTGAGCAAAGTGTAAAAGAGGTATTGGAGGAAATCACTAATCTTGGAGGAAAGGGGGGGCTTATTGCTATAGATGCCCAGGGAAAGGTGGTTATGTTAAAAAATACGCCTTCAATGCCTAGAGCAATGAAAACATCAGAAGAACACTTTATAGCCCTTTTCTAAAATTTCGCTGACCATGCGGCTTGTCCTTTATCCTTTGAGTATGCTTTATTACAGTGGCGTGACTTTGAGAAATTACCTTTACGATAAAGGGTGGTTAAAAATCACCAAAGTAGATTGTTGTGTTATTGCTATTGGGAACTTGTCTTCTGGGGGGACGGGAAAAACACCCTTAGCCGAATGGCTTATTGATTATTTGTTACAAAAAAACCTTCGTCCTGCTTATTTAAGTAGAGGTTATGCTAGAAGGACTCGCGGTTTTATATTAGTGAATCCACTGCATCATAGCGTTAAAGAGGTAGGTGATGAAGCTTTAATGATCGCTTTGCGTTATCCGCAGATTCCGGTAGCAGTATGTGAAGATCGGGTAAAAGGCGCGCAGCGATTATTACAAGAGCATACCATAGATGTGATTATTTTAGATGATGCTTATCAACACCGAAAGATTGCCCGAGACCTTGATATATTGGTGATTAATCAGGAGCGACCGCCTTGGAAAGACTACCTTTTGCCTGCAGGTACCCTTAGAGAACCCTTTAAAAATTATGAGCGAGCTGATGCTGTTGTGATTACCTCTTTAAATGAAAATTTTTCTAAGGAGCGATTTAGAAAACGAATCAAAAACAAACCTTTGGTTTTCTTTCAAAAAACTGTCCAACAAATCATTCCTTTTTCGCCATTATTACCTGTTTATAATTTGTCTGATTTACAACATCGCCCTGTGATTCTATTCAGCGGTATAGCAAATAATAAACAATTTTTTGACAGTGTGACTCAGTTAAAAGCACACATTGTTAAACATTTCAAATTCCGAGACCACTTTACTTATAAGAAAAAACATATAGAATTTTTAGTAAAGCGTTGGGAGCGGTTAAAAGAAAATAATGCTTTTAAACATTCTCCTATCCTTTTGACGACAGAAAAAGACTGGGTGCGTTTAATCAATCGTAGTGAATTAGTTTCTCTCTTTCGGGAAATACCCTTTTACTATTTGAAAAGCGGATTAAATTGTTTAGAAGGGAATCAAGTATTACAGCAGTTGATAGAGCGGGCTATTACTCCAGCTTTACTTTCTTCTTCAGCAGCCGTACGATTATAAGGCTTGTTTTAATATTTCCCACACTTTTGCTTCTGTCTTTTCCCAGGAAAACTGATGTAGCCGTTTTTTCCCTTTTTCTATTAAAGTTTCTCGTAAAGAAGGGTTTTCATAAAGTTGTTGCATAGCCACAGCAATGCTTTCAGGTTCATGGGGGTTAATAGCTATTCCTGCATCGGCAGCTACTTCAGGCATGGCGCTGCAATCGCTATAAATAACAGGACAACCACATTGAAACGCTTCTAAAATCGGTAAGCCAAATCCTTCATAAAAAGATACATAGCAGAGCCCTAAAGCATTTTGGTATAAATTACATAACATGGTTTCTGAAACATAGCCTGTGAAATGGACACTGTCTCGGTGTTTCATTTGTTTGAAATAGCTAATAGCCCGTTCAAACTTCCATGCTTTTCTACCAACAATAAGGAGATTGACGTCGGCTTTTGTGCGCTCTTTAAAAAGGTCAAAAGCTTTTAAAAGTCCGTTGGTGTTTTTACGGGGATGTACTGCGGAAACAAATAGAAAATAAGGTTTCCCTTGGCTAAAACGTTTTTTAACGTCGGGATTGCTATTGGACTTTGGGGTTAAGGTAGGACCTGGGTAAACTACGGTGATTTTTTCCTCTTTGATTTTGTAAAATTCTATAATGTCTTTTTTTGTATGTTGCGAGACGCAGAAAATATGTTCAGCAATTTGAGCGTACTTAGGGAAGAATTGGGTGTAATGCCATAGGTCTGCTTTTCGGAGGTGTTCAGGATAACGTAAGAAAGCCAAGTCGTGGAAGAGGGGGAATTGTGGAAGTCCCCGTTTGGCTAAGCGTAGACTTAAATAGCCATCGGGAGAGAAAAAGAGTTTCACGGGATAACGTCGTAAAACCGCAGGTAATCGGAATTCAAACCAAGTGATAAATAAAAACGGATGGCGGGCAGGTGGATGCACAATTAAAGGTGAAATGTTGTTCGCGTAGATGAAACGTTTATCATAAGGACGGTCAAATAAAAAATAGAAATTTATATCGTCATGTTTTTTGGTCATGGTACGTAGTAGAAAGTGGCTTACTTTTCCGATACCTTCCAAGCCTTTTTTTAATAAAAGCCGTGTGTTGACAGCAAGCGCTTCCACCGCGACAAATTAAGACAAATTTAATCGTTTGAACTGCTGAGGGGCAAGCCAATGATAAGGAATAAAAAAAGCATAATCGCTTAACCACGGATGTTGCGCACACAAAACCTTGTGTTTCTCTTCACTATTAACATTTTCCATC
>WFXK01000355.1 GCA_015490695.1 Bacteroidota bacterium
AATCTACATTATTCATCGCTTGTAGTACCACATGGTAGGATCGGATGTCGCCTTCTATAAAGGTGATTTCGCTTAAGACGTCTTTGAGGTTCTCTATGGTACCTGTGGAGAGATTATCTAATACGGTTACTTTTTCACCTTTTTCAATCAGGGTTTTAACGATATGAGAGCCGATGAAGCCGGCGCCACCTGTAACCAAGTAGTGTGCCACAGTGCCGGGGGCGGGACTCGAACCCGCACGGGCATTGGATTGCCCACAGGATTTTAAGTCCTGAGCGTCTACCAATTCCGCCACCCCGGCACAGAGCGGACGACGGGATTTGAACCCGCGACCTCCACCTTGGCAAGGTGGCGCTCTAACCCCTGAGCTACGTCCGCCTGTTCAAGCCGCAAAATTATAGCCTTCCTTCCATTTTTGCAAATCTTGCGTAACTTTGCCCTATGGCAACCTTCTTTCTCTTACTTCCCTTCCTAACCCTACAAGCTCAGCTCTATGTTACCCGAGAAGCCCATGTGTGGTTCTATTCCCATGCCCCTTTAGAAGACATCACCGCTCACAGCTACCAAGGAACTATTGTGCTAAAACCCAAAACCCAAGAAGTCGTAGCTAAAGTGCTTATCCGCTCCTTCCAATTCAAAAAAGCCCTTATGCAAGAACACTTCAATGAAAACTACATGGAAAGCCATAAATACCCTTATGCAACCTTCAAAGGAAAAATCTTACAACCTATTGACTGGAACCAACCCGCTACCCATGAAATAGAAGTCCAAGGGACTTTAACTATCCATGGTGTGTCAAGAGAAGTAAAACTTCCTGGAAAAGTTACCATAGATAAAAACAAAAACATAAAAGTATACTCCCGTTTTTATGTCCTATTAAAAGACTACAATATTAAACGTCCGAAAGTTGTAGAGCAAAATATTGCAGAAAAGATTCAAGTTACTGTGGAAGGTACCTTGACGCCTTTAACACGATAAAAGCATGCAAGAAAAGGGCTCGCAAACCCGGAAGTGGTTGCGTTACTTATTTGCCCCTTGGGTGCTTGCTGCAATAGGGCTCTACCCTGCATGGATTTTGCTCAATGCACTTTATGCTCCATTACAAAAACCTTTTCATTTGCTTAGAGGTGACCCACAAAACCCTTATCAATTTCAATTTATTAACGACACCGCTACTATAAAATACGAGCAAGATACCACTACTAAGGTTTATTTAAACTTCCTTTCTACTTCTATCACGCTCCCGTATCAAGATATTATCCTAAAAGCACTCTTGGAAAAACACAGAATCTTTCTTGTAGGGAAACACTTTCTTTATATTTACAATTTTCAAAATAAGCGAATCACAACTTATCAACTTCCTAAGGAATATACTTTTAAAACGATTGTTTCTGGGGATTTTCTGCAAAAAGAAGAGGTTGCTTTATTGTTTAGTGCTCCGAGAAAAGGAAAAAGCATCATTATGGTATTAGATACTGCCGGCGTTAAAAGCCACTGGGAGTATCCTATTCTTTTCACCTCTTTTGCATTGGCTTTTGATACCGATAAAGACAATAAAGATGAGCTTTTAGCCAATGTAGAAGTTCCTTTTTATAAAGATAAATCAACACAATGTTTTTTATTTGATGGAGAAACAAAAACGATTCCACTTGCACAGCGTCCTATTGGTAGTGGTTATTCCCATGTCAGTGCCTTACCTTGGCAAGTGAATAAAAAAGTCTATTTGGTTTTTCTTCATCAGAACCTCCGCCAAAGTAAAACCCTTTGTAAAAGTCAATGTTGCTGGGATGATGTAAATTTTAGAAAATATAGTGAGTTTTTATGGATTACTGAACAAGGAATAAAAGATTACCGAGGAGAAAGTTGTTTTCAGTTATCGTTAAATGAAGAGGAAGGTCGCTTCCTTTACTATAGCATTTTGTTACCTCAAAAGGATTTCAAAACCCTTTATGTAGTAAATCGCTATCCTGAAAAAGTTCGGATTCTAAAGCTCTACTTCAGGGGGAAACCTCGTTTAGCGCTTGTTAATGAATTTTCTACCATAGACTTAGATGCACCGCTTTCTAAATTACACAATTATCAACTTTATTCGCTTTATGGAGACTACAAGGCGGTTCAGTGGGCGGATTTAGACCACGATAACTACTGGGAATACATTTTTGCAACAACCGAAGGTATTTACGTCATAGATGATAATTGGAAATATTTTTCTACACGGCACTTTGATATACCCCTTAGAAGCGTTCCTCAATTAAGCATAGGAAAAGATAAAAAGGGACAGTATCAAATTTTAGTATTAACAGGCACAGGTAAGAATCTCCTTTTTACACCTCATTTAAATCCTATCTACCATCTACGATGGTTGGTTTTAATAGGACTTTATGGTGCATTAACTTTACTGCTTTGGGGAATTCAGCAACTGCATCATCATGTACGAGAGCAATTTATTTTGGAATTAGAAAGGAAAGTAGAAGAACAGACAAGACAAATTAATGAAAGCATCAATGCAGCAACTAAGGTTCAAGCAGCGTTGATACCCCCTTCTAATTATCTAAGTCGGTTTACGCCGTCTTACTTTTTATATTTAAAGCAATGTGAGAAAGTAGGAGGTGATTTTTGGTGGTGTTCCAATAAAGGACGTCGTTATCTTTTAGCAGGGGATTGTTTAGGACATGGTATTCCTGCTGCGCTCATGGTTGCTATCTGCATCAGTAGTGCAACTCAAGCCATTTTATCCTCAGAAAATCCTACCCCGGCTTCTATTCTGCAATTTATCATTGATGCCCTAAGAAAGACTTTTCAATACCGAGGTCGTTATTTCCATGAAGGTATGGAGGGAATGGTCATGGAACAGGAAAAAGAGCGATTAAAAATTGCTACTTGGGGATGGCCCGTTTATCTTATTGCTCCTAAGCCATTAAGGTTATACCATCAAAAAAATGTGCTTATTCAAGAGCAAACCGCTTTCTTAGGTAGTGCTCGTGCCTTTAGTAGAGTTCCTTATCCCATTTGGCGAATAATGCCCAAAACAAAACAACAAATCATGCAATTTGAAGTAGATAAATCGGCTGTTTGCGCCCTTTTTGTAACGTCTGACGGTATTTTAGACCAATTAGGCGGGGCAAAACGCAGAAAGTTTGGAATCAAAAACACTGTAAGGCTCTTGTATAAAATTTACTTAACACATCCCAAACAGCGAAAAGCGATGACCGTAGCAACCTTAAACAAGTGGATGGAATTAGGAAACTGTACTGCAGTAGACGATAGAATTATCTTAGGACTTTTTTATCAACCACCTCCTTTTTACCTTTCATAGAAGGGTATCCTTCCGCATTTTCTGAACAAATATCAGACACAATTATCTTTTTACTTGTAAAGAAAACTCTATGAAATCCTCAAAAACTTCTCAAGTCATTACCCTAAGGTACCACACCATAATCTACCAATTCTATGCGTGTCATATAGCTATCTGTGCTTAAAATACGATTATTGCCGTCATAATCCCAAAGCAACATGCGGTCATAGCGTTTAATCATCCCTACTTCAGGAGCATATAACTCATACGTGTGAATCTCTTGCAATATAGAACCCTCTACATGGCGCTGTAATACCATAACACAATTCTGAAAAGTGTTTTGTTGGATTGTTACAGTAGTATCCACATTAACATAACGATAAAACTCCGGATCAAAATCATTAAAGCGATTGCCATCCCAACTTTTATTCAGTTCCACGGGGAACTCTAAAACAACATAACGGGTGTTTCCTTCTCTGCGTTCTGCATGCGTTGTGCTTTTATAAAGCGTCCAAAGCTCTCTGAAAGTAAAGTTTCCTGGATAAGTAGGACTTTCATAACGCTCCAAACGATACAACGTCCTTCCATTGATGTCTTTTTCCGTACCTGTGAGTTTTTCATAAACAAAATAATGTTTAAAAATCGTGTCTGTGGTTGTAAAAGTAGTGTCCCACACTTCGTAGATTCTATATAATCCGATGGTTACAGGGAAGAGTTCGCTGCCTTTTGGAGGCGAAACTTCAATCTTTCTTACGCAAGCGACTAACAAAAACGCTATGCTACCACTGAGAAAATGCTTTATTGAAGACATCTTGGGCAATTTTTTTTCCTATGGTCTCAATCAATTGATCTTGAATGGTAGAAATATTCACCGAAGCATCAAAATCAGCAAAATTGGAAAAAGTTTGCTCCCAATTCTCCGCCTCGTTATGACGATTCTCATAACGAACTATTAAAGTAATTTTCAATCGGTTTTGTTGGGTTTGGTCCCCTGCAGCAATACTAACTGGAACAATCTCATAACCTGTGATAGTCCCATAAAAACAAACATCAGCTTCTGAAGCACGGTTGGCTAAAGTCAAACTACTTTGCGTAATAATTACATCTCGCAGTAGTTCTGCTAATTGCTGGTCCAGTCCAGGAATCACTACAGGTGCTTGGTTCTCAAAGTTGGCTACATAGACTTTTTTTATCTCAGGTGCAATGATAGCACCTGTAAAAGAATAATGGCAACTACACAAAAGCAAACCACTAAGCCATAAACTCTTTTTCATCAATGCCATAAGCACGAATTTTTCTATAAAGGGTTCTTTCGGAAATTCCTAAGGCTTTTGCGGCTTTTTTCCTGCTACCGTAAAACCTTTTAAGTGCTTTCACAATAAGACGACGTTCATTAGCTTCCAAGGAAAGGTCTTCTTCTTCCTCTTGCTGTTTAGCAGGGAGCACATGAACGGGATTACGGGCTAAAAGCTGTTTGATTTCTTCCAAATCTTTTTTAATAGAAAGCATAGCTTTGGTTAAAGAAGTCGTAGCAAGGGGTTCATTTCGGAAAGCAACAGGCTCTTCGTTCAGCGCATAGGACATCTCTTGATAAGCCGTAGAAGGTTTTAAAAGCACAGGTGGCATTGCCTCTTGGAAATTATAAAGCTCTTTTAATAAAGCGGCGTCTACAAGCGTCCGTGGAGACAAAATCGTTACTTTTTCTACTAAGTTTTTTAATTCTCTAACGTTGCCTGGCCAATGATAGGATAATAATAGTTGTTTGGCATCATCTGTTAACTCTACAACAGGACGATAGTATTTTTCTGCGAATTCTAAGGCAAAGTATTCAAAAAGGAGGATAACGTCTTCACCCCGTTCTCTTAGAGGCGGCATGTAGATGGTTACGGTATTAAGCCGATAATAAAGGTCTTCTCGGAATTTTCCTTCTCGGATACGTTGTAAAAGGTTTTTATTCGTTGCTGCAACGATACGCACATCGGTTTTACGGACTTTACTGCTACCAACCCGGAGGAATTCTCCTGTTTCTAAAACCCTGAGCAGGCGGGCTTGGGTATGGAGGGGCATCTCTCCAATTTCATCTAAGAACAAGGTACCACCATTGGCTTCTTCAAAATAACCTTTTCGGGATTCATAAGCAGAGGTGAACGCTCCTCGCTCGTGTCCAAAGAGCTCTGAATCTAAAGTACCTTCTGGAATCGCTCCGCAGTTAATTGCCATATAGGGCTGATGGCGACGATGGCTTAAACTATGGATGATTTGTCCAAAAACTTCTTTTCCTGTGCCGCTTTCTCCCAAGACTAAAACCGTTACATCGCTGGGCGCCACTCTAATAGCGATTTCAATAGCGCGGTCTAACTTCGATGAGCGCCCTATGATGCGCCAACGCCGCTTTACCTGTGCAATCTCCTCTTTGATATTCCGTACAACAGGCTTCATGAAACTATCTCGCCCTTTAAGGTTGCTGAAGTTGCTGAAATAATCCGAACTTGTACGTAATCGCCTACTTTATAAGAAGAATGCTTAGGAAAAACAACCACCATGTTCTGCGAAGTTCGCCCAGAAAAATCCTCTTTTGAACGCTTAGAATCCCCTTCTATAAGGACCTCTACTGTTTTTCCTATCCACTCTCGATTTCTATAAAGGCTATGTTGTTGTTGTAAACGGATAATTTCTTGTAAACGACGTTTTTTTACTTCTAAGGGCACATCATCTTTTAATTTTCTCGCAGCATAAGTTCCAGGACGTTCAGAATAATAAAACATAAAAGCGCTGTTAAAACGTACGCGTTCCATCAAATCTAAGGTTTGTTGATGGTCTTCTTCAGTCTCTGAGCAAAAGCCAGCGATAATGTCTGTAGCAATGGCACAATCGGGCAAAATGCTTCGTATGCGTTCAATGCGTTGTAAGTACCATTCTCTGGTATAACCCCGGCGCATCAAAGCTAAAATTCTGTTGCTTCCTGACTGCACAGGCAAATGAATGTATTTACAAAGGTTTTCATAACGTGCCATGGTGTAGAGCACATCATCGGTCATATCCTTAGGATGGGACGTAGTAAAACGAACCCGCAATTTAGGATGGATTTCCGCTACCATAGCCAACAATTGGGCAAAACGCACACCTTTATAATTATAAGAATCTACGTTTTGTCCTAAGAGAGTGATGTCTCTATAGCCTTGTTCAAAGAGTTGCTGGGCTTCTCTGACAATGGTATCGGGGTCTCGGCTACGTTCCCTTCCACGGGTGAAAGGAACAACACAAAAAGTACACATGTTATTACATCCCCGCATGATAGAAAGAAACGCCGTTACACCATTAGAATGCAGCCGAAGGGGGGCAATATCAGCATAAGTTTCCTCTCGGCTTAATAAAACATTGACTGCTTTTTCTCCGAAATGAACTTGCTCAATAAGTTTTGGAATACTACGATAAGCATCAGGACCAACGACCATGTCCACACATTGTTCTTCTTCTAATAATTGTTTTTTTAATCGTTCTGCCATGCAGCCCAGCACGCCAACAAGCACATGCGGACGCTTTTGTTTAATTTGACGAAATACTTTTAAACGATTCCAAATTTTTTGTTCAGCGTTCTCTCGGATGCTACAGGTGTTTATAAAGATAACATCGGCTTCTTGAGGGTTTTGGGTAAAACCATAGCCTTCTTGTGCTAAAATTGCAGCGACCACTTCGGTATCGGCAAAATTCATTTGACAGCCATAGGTTTCAATATAAGCAAAGCCTTTACTTTGATGGTTTTGTCTTTCTTTTTGCTCATAAGGAACGCCTTGGCACTGTAAAAGTTTTTTAGTGTTGACTAACATAAGCACAAAATTAGGATGGAAAATGCAGTTTTGCAACCTTATGGAATAAGCGTTAATTTTGCGCTCATGTTGCAGCAAGAGAAGCAGATAGAGGCGCATCAAGATTTTGTCGTAAAAGACTTAAGTTTAGCAGAGTGGGGAAGAAAAGAGATTCGTTTGGCTGAAGAGGAGATGCCAGGGTTAATGGCAATTCGGGAAAAGTACAAAGGACAAAAACCCTTAAAAGGCGCTCGTATTGCAGGGTGTTTGCACATGACGATTCAAACAGCAGTTTTAATTGAAACCCTTGTGGAGTTAGGTGCTGAGGTGCGATGGGCATCCTGTAATATCTTTTCTACTCAAGACCATGCTGCTGCCGCTATCGCTGCTCGGGGTATCCCCGTCTTCGCCTATAAAGGTGAAAGCCTAAGAGAATATTGGGAATTTGTTCATAAAATCTTTCAATGGCCCAACGGCGAAACTGCAAACATGATTTTAGACGATGGCGGCGATGCTACACTGCTCATCTACTTAGGCTCTAAAGCAGAACAAGACCCCTCTATCTTGGAAAATCCTAAAAATGAAGAAGAAAAAATCCTTTTTGGGCTTATCAAAGAGCACTTAGCTAAAGACCCTCATTTTTATTCACGCATCAAAAAGAACATTCGTGGTATTACAGAAGAAACCACTACAGGAGTGCATCGGCTTTATGAAATGGCAAGCAAAGGAGAACTTTGGTGTCCTGCTATTAACGTCAACGATTCTGTAACGAAATCCAAGTTTGATAACATTTATGGTTGTAGAGAGTCGCTTATAGATGGTATTAAGCGAGCGACCGATGTAATGATTGCAGGGAAGATTGCTGTTGTTTGTGGTTATGGAGAAGTAGGAAAAGGATGTGCTCAAGCCTTAAAAGGTATGGGAGCAACGGTATGGGTTACCGAAATAGATCCCATTTGCGCCCTACAAGCTCTAATGGAAGGCTTTAGAGTCGTTAATTTGGACGACCCAGGCATCTGCGAACAAGCCGATATATTCGTTACCGCTACAGGAAACATCAATGTAATCCGCCATGACCACATGCTAAGGATGAAAAACAACGCTATTGTTTGTAATATAGGTCATTTTGATTCTGAAATAGATGTCGCTTCTTTAAGAAAATATCGTTGGGAGAACATTAAACCGCAAGTAGATAGAGTTGTTTTCCCTGATGGAAAAGGGATTATTTTGTTAGCAGAAGGGCGCTTAGTGAATTTAGGTTGTGCAACAGGACACCCTAGCTTTGTAATGTCCTGCTCCTTTACAAACCAAACAGTCGCGCAAATTGAATTATGGAATCATGCAGAAAAATATGAAAAAGGGAAAGTGTACATGTTACCCAAGCATTTAGATGAAGAGGTTGCAAGATTACATTTAGAAAAATTAGGGGCTCGGCTAACGAAATTAACCCCTGAACAAGCAGAATAC
>WFXK01000356.1 GCA_015490695.1 Bacteroidota bacterium
AAACAACGCCATCTTTTAGTGTTAAACGACCAATAAAATTATTTAAATGATAAGTTTCGTAAATGAGCGATTGAATTTGCGCTTGAGCAGTAAAATGAATGTTTTTAGGGATTTCAGGTGCTTCTAAGGGGACTTCTGCGGTGTCAGTGGTCGTTTCTTCAGAAGACTCGGCTAACCACGGATTCAAATCTAAGTAATTAGATTGCCATTGTAATTGCCCTTTTAAGGTTTGGTCTTTTAATAAATAACCCCAGTAGTTTTCTAATCGCCCCTTTACAGCGAAGTCGCTTTTTCCAAAACGCCCTTGCAATTGTTCTAAAGCAACATAAGCAGGAGAAAAGGAAAGTTTTGCCGAACTAATTTTAATCCCTTGCGGTAAAGTATTGTCTTTATAAAAGAAATGTTGCAGTGTTAACTGACCTTTGGTTTTTATATTGTGATAAGCCTCCTGCTCAATAGAGCGCATATCACCTTGAGTCATTAAAGAAACGTTTACAATCCCTTGTAATTGAGTACCCTCCATTGGGTAGAGCTGAAGAAGTTTTTCTAAATCTAAAGTTCCGTTAACGTTCAAAGTAAAACGAGGGTTATCTAAGGATTGCATGGTAAAAGAACCTTTAACAGGTTGGTTATCTAACAAGAAGGAAAAGGGGTCTATGGTAATGGTGAAATCATTAAGATTTCCAGTTGTATTCTTAGCCCATGCTTTCATGGCAATGTCTTTCAACTCTGTTGGATAGTCTTTTGTTTTTACATAACCTTTTTGCAGTTCTATCAGTCCATCTATGGCAGGGAGTTGGGTTTCGCTGTAAACACCATCTAAGCGGATGTTTGCATACAATCTTCCTTGTAGCGTATAGCCTTCCATGGGATAGAATCGGGTCCATTGTGCTAAAGGGAAATCCCCTTTTAAAAAGCCTTTTACTTGTGTCTGTTTAGGTGTATAATCAGCCTGAAACTGCATTTGTAAAGGAGACTGGCCTAAATGCATAGAAAAGCGTCTTAAATCAATTTTCAAATGCTCTAATTGGGGATGTTTATTTTGCATTTCAAAATCTATAAAAATCTTTTGAAGTGCATCGGGCAAATCAGGATATTTTACAAAACCATCTTCTACTTTCAATTGCACACTAAATTTAGGATAACGATAACCATCGTACGTTCCAGCAACGTGCAACTTCATAGAAAACTTCCCTTTTACTTGTAGCTGTTCAAAGTCTTTTAAGTAAAAAGCCGGAATAAGCGAAATAAGCGAACGAAAATCGGAAGTTGGACATTCTATATCTAAGGTCATATCGTAAGTGGTGTCGTTCTTTAGGGTGATGCTTCCTAAGATAGAAAAAGGAAAATCATTACATTGGATTTCATTTTCTCGGAATTCATAAAGTCCTTTTTCTAAATCTATGAACATGTAAAGGTAGCCGTTGATTTTCATTTTGTTCATGTAAGTGGTATTGTCGTAGCGGAGGGTTATGGCGTCTATGTTTGTTTGGGTTTTTAATTCAAATTGCGAGGCACTAAAGTTTCCTTTGCCGCTGTGCGTTAGATTTTCTATGTTTACATAAGTATTGAGGCTTTTATCCTCGTAAAGGATGTGGACATTTTCCAACTCGTAGCTTTTAAGTTTTATGTTAAAGTCGGTTGTTTCTTCTGTGGTGTCGGTTTCTTGGGTTTCTGAGGGTTTCATAATATCCCAGTTTGCTCTTCCATCCTTAAGGACCTTTGCGTGAATATGGGCGTTTTTAATATAAAAGTGGCTGATTTCGGGACTTGTAGGGTTTGTAATAAGGCGCCAGAGGTTCAAACCAATGCCGATTTCTTGCGCAACAATCAGCGTATCGTTTTTAAATGCACCTTTTCCAATGATAGACAAATCTTGTAATGTAGCACTTAAATACGGAAAGGCTTTCCACATAGAAAGGGAAAAATCTTGAAATGCGACTTTAGCATTCACTTGCTCATTGACAACTTTCGTAATTTGTTGCTTAATCGGGTCTTTAAACAGCAGAGGGATGATGAAGGAAAGGAGAAGTAGTAGGGCGAAGATGCCTGCCAATACCCAGATGCCCCAACGCAAGTATCGTTTCATAAAGACAAAAGTAGAAAAAACCCTTTAACTTTGAGGCATGGAACGAATGATTTTATGGTTTTGCATTGCTACGGTGTTATGGGCACAGCAACAACAAGGAAAAGCCCCCTTCTTTCTGCCACCTTTTCAATTTTATACTTTGGATGACAAACCTTTTACTGACAAAGACCGCGATCCCAACAAAGCCTTAATCATCTTCTACTTTGACCCCTACTGCGAACACTGCCAACAACAAACCGAATGGATAACCCAAAAACCCGAAGTATTTAAAAACACCCAACTACTTTTTGTCAGCACTGAAACCAAAGCCGCTATTCAACAATTTTATGAAAAGTATCTCAAAGGCAAGGGATTGGACGTTGTGATGCTAAAAGATAAAGAATACATGTTTGACAACTACTTCGGCTATACAGTAGCACCAAGGATTTTTATTTACGACAAAAAAGGACACTATGTAAAAGATTTTACTCGTGAAGTAGATGCAGAAGTGTTAAGGCGTTATTTACCTTAATAGCGATGGAGCACATTCGTAACTTTTGCATTATAGCACACATTGACCATGGAAAAAGCACTTTAGCAGACCGTTTATTGGAGGCAACCCATGCCATCTCAGAACGAGAAATGCGTGCTCAAGTCTTAGATAATATGGATTTAGAGCGGGAACGAGGAATCACTATCAAAAGTCATGCTATTCAAATGCATTATGATTGGAAAGGGAAGACTTACACTTTAAATTTAATAGATACTCCAGGGCATGTAGATTTTTCTTATGAGGTTTCACGGGCAATTGCCTCTTGTGAGGGCGCCTTATTGGTCGTAGATGCTGCCCAAGGCATCCAAGCCCAAACCATCGCCAACCTCTACTTAGCCTTAGAACAAAACTTGACCATCATCCCCGTAGTAAACAAAATTGATTTACCGAATGCACAACCTGAAGACGTTGCTTTAGAGTTAGTAGACCTACTGCATTGTGATGAAGACGAAGTAATTTTTGCCAGTGCTAAAGAAGGAATTGGCATAGAAGAGATTTTACAAGCGATTATAGAACGCATCCCTCCCCCTAAGGGGAAAAAAGATGCTCCACTAAAAGCCCTTATTTTTGATTCTTACTACGATACCTACCGAGGCGTAGTCGCCTATTTTCGGATCTTTGACGGCACTATCCAAAAAGGGCAACAACTGCTATTGATGTCTACACAAACAACGTACCAAGCAGAAGAAGTGGGTATTTTGCGCTTACAAAAGGTACCTACACAGTATATTGAGACGGGCAGCGTAGGCTATTTAGTTACAGGCGTGAAAGACGTAAGAGAGATTAAAGTAGGAGATACCATTACCGATGCAAAAAATCCTGCTAATGCCCCTATTAAAGGGTTTAGAGAACCAAAACCAATGGTCTTTGCAGGCGTGTATCCAACCGACTCCGAAGCCTATCAAGACTTAAAAGACGCTTTAGAGAAATTACGTCTTAACGATGCTGCGTTGACCTTTGAACCGGAAACTTCGGCTGCCTTAGGATTCGGATTCCGTGTAGGCTTCTTAGGAATGCTCCACATGGAAATCGTTCAAGAACGTTTAGAAAGAGAATTTAACATGGATGTGATTATCACCGTTCCTAATGTACAGTATATTGCAGTGTTACGTAATACAGGCGAACGAGTAAAGGTGCATAGCCCTGCAGACCTACCCCCCATGGAAAAAATAGACCATATAGAAGAACCCTACATCCGTGCACAAATCATCACTATGAGCGATTATATTGGTGCTATCATGGAATTATGTATCAAACGCCGAGGAAAACTACTAAGTCAAAACTATTTAACCGCACAACGTGTAGAATTGGTCTTTGAACTCCCTTTAGCAGAAGTCATCTTTGATTTTTACGATAAATTAAAATCCCTTTCTCGAGGTTATGCTTCCTTAGATTATGAAATGATTGGCTATAGAACATCGAATTTAGTGAAGATGACGATTTTATTAAACGGCAAGCCCGTAGATGCTTTAAGTGTGATTATTCACAGAGATAAGGCTTATGAGTGGGGTAAGCGGCTATGTAGGAAATTAAAAGATTTGATTCCAAGACAGCAGTTTGAAGTGGCTATTCAAGCGGCGATTGGTTCTCGGGTGATTGCTCGGGAAACGATTAAACCTTTGCGTAAAGATGTTACAGCAAAATGTTATGGTGGGGATGTAACCAGAAAACGCAAGTTATTAGAACGACAAAAGCGAGGGAAAAAGCGCATGCGTCAGATTGGAAAAGTAGAAGTGCCACAATCAGCCTTTATGGCGGTATTACGGATAGACCAGTGAAAACGCTCATTGGTACTGCGCTTGAACCCGCACTTTATTGGTTAAAGCAAGGAGAAGTTGTGGCTATTCCTACAGAAACTGTGTATGGTTTAGCAGCCCACGGCTTTAATGAAACAGCCATCGCTAAGGTGTTTGCCGTAAAACAACGCCCACGATTTAATCCTTTGATTTACCATGTAGCAACCATAGAGCAATTATATCAGTGTGTAGCAGCGGTTTCAGAAGATGTGAAGTCACTAATAAACGCTTTTTGGCCTGGACCATTGACGTTAGTATTGCCTGCTAAGCAAACGATTCCTTTGATAGCCCGTGCAGGATTGCCTACAGTAGCCGTTCGTATGCCTAAACATCCTCTAACGCTGGAACTTATCCAACGTTTGGAAGCCCCTGTTGTAGCTCCCAGCGCAAACCCTTTCGGCTATCTTAGTCCTACTACCGCGCAACATGTTTATAAAATGCTCCAAGGAAAAATCCCCTATATCTTAGATGGAGATACAACCCACTTCGGTGTAGAATCCACTATCATAGACTGCAGTCAAAAGCCTTTTCGGCTGTTGCGTCCTGGTGCTATAGAAAAAGAGACCTTAGAACGCCACTTAGGTTATTCTTTGCTTTGGGAAACGAACCAAATCAAAGCCCCTGGGATGTTAAAACGCCATTATGCCCCCCATACGCCCTTAATCATCACAAAAGAACCCGAAACTTTTATTCAAAAATATCAAGGAAAGGTCGCCATTATAGACTTTCATCAGCGATGGCATAACTTAAAAGACGTTGTTGCTTACTATAAAGACTTATCTCCTCAAGGGGATTTGCTCCAAGCAGCACAAAACCTCTTTGTAACCCTTCACGAAATAGAAACCAAAAAACTTCAGGCGATTTTGACGGACTGGCTCCCTAATCATGGATTGGGAATCGCTATTAACGATAAACTACGTAGAGCAGCACATTAAAAAGCTTCCCAACATAAATGTTTACTGGATTTCTACTGTTCTGGTTATAAAACTTTGTATTAGCCGACAACGAGATTGATCATCCGTTTCGGCACATGAATAATGCGTTTTACCTTCTTGCCTGCAATGTCTGTCTC
>WFXK01000357.1 GCA_015490695.1 Bacteroidota bacterium
AAGCAAATCCTAATAGTAAAAATAACGATGCCCATACTCCTTTGTATTTAGCAGCCAGAGCAGGGTGGTTAGAAGGAGTTAGCGCCTTGTTAGCATATGGTGCTTATCCTAACAGAAAAAATAAAGATAAAGTCACTCCTTTACATGTGGCAGCGTATAAAGGAGATGTGGAAATCGTACGATTGTTGTTAGAACATCAAGCAGACCCTAATATAGCAGATATAGACAGAAACACTCCTTTATATGAAGCAGCAGCAGAAGGACACGTAGAAGTCGTAAAATTACTGTTAAAATACCATGCAGACCCTAATATAGAAGGTGGTTGGGATTACAAAAAAACCCCTTTACATGTAGCAGTAAAACAAGGACACGTAGCAATTGTGCAACTGCTCTTAGAGCATCATGCTAATCCTAATGAGGGAGATGAATACGATAGAACCCCATTACATGTAGCAGCGGAAAAGGGACACATAGAAATTGTAAAACTATTACTTAAATACCATGCCGACCCAAATAAGAAAGACAAATACGATGATAAACCAATTGATTTAGCAAAATGTGAAGAAATACGAATCTTATTGCGAGAAGCGATGCAAGTGGCTTAAGCTCTCTTCAGATAAAGATATCAGTATAGATGGCACCAAGCAGAATGTTAGATGTTGCGTGCGAGAGAAGTGACGCATCTTCGCGTTTAGCTTACGAAAAAAATTTTAAGGATGGAACTATTTGTGTCATATATCTTACTGATATGAAGTCCTCAAGTTTTTAGAGGGTAAGTTTTGTTTGCTTCCCCTTCACATTATCGAAAACGCTTAGACTGGAATATAGAAGGTACTACTCTATAGATGAACTATAGGAGCATCGTTGTCCTTTTGGGCATGAAAGCACTACCACGGCAGTTGAGAGAATGGCTTTGTGGATTTAGGTTGGGTTTATGAATGGCTTTTTATTCTGAAAACTCAAAGTGGAGATTAGGGATTGTTTTTGTGTTTGGTGTATGCATGGGTGTAGGGTTTGTGGTATAGCGGTCGCAGTCTCGCGCTCAGTGGGATAAGGTGTTACTTTTTAGGAAACTTCGGAAACTATGAAAGTTTCCTTGGGTTTCCTACAAAGAGAACACATGAAAAAATCCATACTGAGATTCCTCGCCTTTGGCTCGGAATGACGTTCACAAAACGGAAATGACGCACTAAGCCAAACACAAACGTCGCGAGAGGTGCAAACGACACGCATAAACTCAGTGACCGCCCAAACTGCCCGCAGCGCGGCGGTTGTAGTGTCATGCCGAGCGCAGCTGAAGCATCTCTTTTAGGAAACTTCAAAAACTCCAAAAGTTTCCCTGAGTTTCCAGTAAAAAGGCACACGAGAAAAAAACCGTATTGAGATTCCTCGCTATCGCTCGGAATGACGCACAGTAATGGAATGACGCATTAACCTAAACACAAACAGCGCAAAAACTGCAGACTACACCCACAAACCCAGCAATGCCAAAACCTTCGCAGGGCGGCGGTTGCCGCGTCATGCCGAACGAACGTGAGGCATCTCTTAGGAAACTCCGGAAACTCTAAAAGTTTCCTTCAGTTTCCAATAAAAAAGCACTCGTGAAAAGCCATACTTGAGATTCCTCGCCTTCGGCTCGGAATGACGTTCACAAAACGGAAATGACGCACATAACCCAACCCCAAACGACGCAAAACTGCAAACCACACGCACAAACTCAGCAACGCTAAGCCTCCCCGCAGCGCTGTGGCTGCAGCGTCATGCCGAACGAATGTGAGGCATCTCTTTTTGGAAACTCCAGAAACGCTGAAAGTTTCCTTGGGTTTCCACCAGAAAAACACACGAAAAAAATCGTACTTGAGATTCCTCACCTTGGAGTTCAGAATGAGATACGTAATCCAGTTTTCTTAAATTCCTTAAAAGTCACCACAATTACTCAATGCGTTCAATTTGTCCATCACGTAAATGGACAATCCGTTTAGCGTGTTTAGCAACATCGGGCTCGTGTGTAACGATAATAATCGTGTTGCCCTGCTCATGTAAAGTATCAAAGATTTGTAAAATTTCTTGTGAGGTTTTAGAATCTAAGTTTCCAGTAGGTTCGTCGGCTAATAAAATAGCGGGGTTATTGACCAAAGCCCGAGCAATAGCAACCCGCTGTTGTTGTCCGCCTGACAATTCATTAGGGCGATGATGCATCCTATCGGATAAGCCTACTAAGGCTAATAGCGCTTTTGCTCGTTCTTCCCGCTCTTTCTTCCTTACACCTGCATACACTAACGGCAATGCAACATTCTCCAAAGCAGTCAACCGAGGCAATAAATGAAAACTCTGAAAAACAAATCCAATTTCTTTATTGCGAATCCGTGCTAAAGCATTGTCATCTAATTGACTTACTTCTTTCCCTTTTAAATAGTATTTCCCCGAAGTAGGCACATCTAAACAACCTAAAATGTTCATTAAGGTAGACTTTCCTGAACCTGATGGACCCATAAATGCTACATAAGCACCTTGTGGAATTTCTAAGGAAATTCCTCTTAATGCATGTACTTTTGTTTTTCCTAAGTCATACCATTTATGCACATCTTCTAAAACAATCAAATTCATGAGCAAAGGGGTAATTTCAGACGTTCTTTCAAGTAATCGTTCACTTGATGGATGTTTACCCGTTCTTGTTGCATGGTATCGCGGTCGCGTATGGTTACGCTTTGGTCTTCAGTGGTTTGTTGATCAATGGTGATAGCAAAGGGAGTTCCCCAAGCATCTTGACGCCGATAGCGCCTGCCAATAGAATCTTTTTCATCGTAGAAAACATAATAATCGCACCGCAACGAATCATAAAGTTTCCTTGCGATTTGAATAAAATCGTCTCGTTTGACTAAAGGCAACACGGCAACTTGAACAGGAGCTAAAAAAGGAGGGAATTTTAAAACCACACGCAGCTCTTCACCCCCCTGTGCTGTTGGTGCCATCTCCTCCCGATAAGCAAAACATAAAAACATTAAAACAATTCTATCTAAACCCGCTGAGGTTTCTACTACATAAGGAACATAAGAACGTTTTAATTCCGTATCGTAATACTGAAGTTTTTTTCCTGAGTGTTGTTGATGACGACTTAAATCAAAATCGGTGCGCGAATGAATCCCTTCTACTTCCCTGTAACCGAATGGAAAATCAAATTGGATGTCTACAGCATAGTTTGCATAATGGGCTAAATGCTCATGTTCATGGAGTTTTAACCACGATTCAGGAATACCTAACTGCACATACCACTGCCATCGTTGCTGTTGCCAGTATTCAAACCATTGTTTTTCGGTCCCGGGACGAACAAAAAACTGCATTTCCATTTGTTCAAATTCTCGCATGCGAAAGATGAACTGCCGTGCTGTGATT
>WFXK01000358.1 GCA_015490695.1 Bacteroidota bacterium
CGTCACAGCAGCGTCGCTGTTTGACGGGCATGATGCTGCTATTAACGTCGTACGTAGGATTTTACAAGCTACAGGCGCAGAAGTCATCCACTTAGGGCATAACCGCTCTGTAGAAGAAATCGTAAAAGCCGCTATTGAAGAAGACGTCCAAGCTGTAGCAGTCACATCCTATCAAGGCGGACATATGGAATTCTTCAAATATCTCTACGACTTACTTCATGAAAAAGGAGCAGGACATATTAAAATCTTTGGTGGTGGAGGAGGAACAATTTTACCTACAGAAATCCAAGAATTGCATGCCTATGGTATCACCCGTATCTATCATCCCGACGATGGTAGAGCTATGGGGTACCAAGGAATGATTAACGATGTAATGCGAAAAAGCGACTTTTCTTTGCTCTTTCATTACTACGACGATGGCGAATGGTTACATTTAAAAGAAAAGGACCGACGCGCCATAGCTCGCCTACTTACTTTCTTAGAACACCGCACATCAGAATTAGACACCATCGTCGCACAATTAGAACAACTACAACCTAAAAACAAAATTATTCCTGTTATAGGTATCACTGGTACAGGAGGAGCAGGGAAATCCAGTTTAACCGATGAAATCGTCCGACGCTTCTTATTAGACTTCCCTCAAAAACACATTGCCATCATTTCCATTGACCCTACAAAACGCCGAACGGGAGGAGCGCTTTTAGGAGACAGAATCCGCATGAATAGCATCCAAAACCCAAGAGCTTACATGCGTTCCTTTGCTACAAGAGGTAGTAGTACATCTATTATGGCTTCTTTAAAAGAAGTTATATTAGCCTTAAAAGCCGCTGAATACGACCTTATTATTGTAGAAACTGCAGGGATTGGGCAAGCCGATGCCCAAATCGTAGACTACGTAGACCTCTCTATCTACGTTATGACCCCCGAATACGGCGCTGCAACCCAATTAGAAAAAATTGAAATGTTAGACTACGCCGACATAGTCGTATTGAACAAAGCAGATAAACAAGGTGCAGAAGATGCATTACAAGCAGTACGCAAGCAATATCAACGTAACCACCGCCTGTTTGACCAACCTTTAGAAGCTATGCCCGTCTATCCTACAGTGGCTTCAGAATTTAACGAACCTGGAACCAATCGGTTCTACAAAGCCCTTATGAAAAAAATTGTAGAAAAAACAGGTGCAGAGCTTCATTCCACTTTAGATTTAGACCAAACCCCTAAAGAACGACATTATATTGTCCCCCCCCATAGAGTACGCTACTTAGCAGAAATTGCAGAAAACCACGAACGTTATAAAAAATGGGTAGAACAACAATCCGAAATCGCACGAAAAATGTACCAATTAAAAGGAAGCATTGACCACTTAAAAAACAAAAACGCCGATACTTCCGCTTTAGAAGAAGAATACAAGGATTTAGAAAAACAATTAGACCCCGAAGTAAAAGAAATTTTAGATACTTGGGAAGAAAAATGTAAGCGTTATCAAGAACCGATATTTGTTTATAAAGTTCGGGATAAAGAAATCAAAGTAGAAACGCACACAGAGAGTTTATCACATTTAAAAATTCCTAAGGTTGCTGTTCCGAAGTTCAAAGACTGGGGAGAAATTGTACGGTGGAGTTTACAAGAAAATTTTCCTGGGGAGTTTCCTTTCACCGCAGGTGTTTATCCTTTTAAGCGGACCAATGAAGACCCTACACGGATGTTTGCCGGTGAGGGGACCCCAGAACGTACTAATAAGCGCTTCCATTACTTAGCCTACGGTATGCCTGCTGCCCGTTTAAGCACTGCTTTTGATTCGGTAACCCTCTATGGCGAAGACCCCGACTATCGTCCCGACATCTACGGAAAAATCGGAAATTCTGGAGTCTCAGTTGCAACCTTAGATGATGCTAAAAAACTCTATTCAGGATTTGACTTAGCAGCGCCTAATACTTCGGTCTCTATGACCATCAACGGACCTGCCCCAATGATTTTAGCTTTCTTCCTCAACACTGCTATTGACCAACAGTGTGAAAAATACATTCGTCAAGAAGGATTAGTAGAAGAGGTAAAGAGAAAAATTGAGAAAATTTATCGTGAAAACGGCTGGGAACGCCCCCGCTACCATGGAGAAATCCCTGAGGGACACAATGGTTTGGGATTATTATTGTTAGGTGTTACAGGCGACCAAGTTCTTCCCAGAGAAGTCTATGAAAAAATTAAAGCCGACACCTTACGGGTTGTCCGTGGTACAGTACAAGCGGACATCCTTAAAGAAGACCAAGCACAAAATACTTGTATCTTTTCTATTGAATTCGCCCTTAAAATGATGGGTGACATCCAAGAATATTTTGTAAAAAATGATGTAAGGAACTTTTATTCTGTTTCCATTTCAGGGTATCATATTGCAGAAGCAGGTGCAAATCCTATTACCCAATTAGCCTTTACCTTAGCAAATGCCTTCACTTACGTAGAGTACTACATCCACCGAGGTATGCATATTGACCAATTCGGAAGAAATCTTTCGTTCTTCTTTTCCAATGGCATGGACCCCGAATACAGCGTTATTGGACGCGTCGCACGGAGAATTTGGGCAAAAGCCATCAAATACCTTTACAAAGGGAACAAACGAAGTCAATTACTAAAATACCACATCCAAACTTCAGGACGTTCACTACACGCCCAAGAAATCGCTTTTAACGATATTAGAACTACCTTACAAGCCCTTTATGCCATTTATGACAACTGTAACTCTCTGCACACCAACGCTTATGATGAAGCCATCACTACCCCTACAGAAGAGTCGGTGCGGCGTGCTGTTGCTATTCAACTAATCATCAACAAAGAATTAGGTTTAGCAAAAAACGAAAATCCGCTACAAGGTAGCTTCATCATAGAATATTTAACGGACTTAGTAGAAGATGCCGTGATGGAAGAGTTCAAACGATTATCCGAACGAGGAGGAGTCATCGGTGCAATGGAACGCATGTACCAAAGAAACAAAATCCAAGAGGAATCCCTGTATTATGA
>WFXK01000359.1 GCA_015490695.1 Bacteroidota bacterium
CTACCAGCGCATTAAAAAAGCATTGATGAAACTTTATTTTTCCCGTGGGGTGTTTAAACATGAACGATTTAAAAATACCCCTATCGGAGAAATCCCTGAAACGTGGGAAGTGGTGAAGTTGGGAGAGGTGTTAGAAGAGACCGACGTAAGGGTAAAAGATCTGAGTGATTCCAAAGGTAATATAGATAATATTCCTGTATTTTCTTTGACAAAGAACCAAGGGCTTATTCCCCAAGATCTGCGGTTTAAGAAGAGAGTGGCTACTGTAGACATATCTTGCTACAAGGTGGTAATAAAGGGGCAAATTGTGTATAATCCTTACGTGGTGTGGGAAGGGGCAATTCACGCCTTAAAGCGAGCTTCCATAGCAGCAGTCAGCCCTATCTATATTGTCTTAGAATGCAAAGCCCATATTGCTCCCGAGTTTCTTGATTATTTGTTACGAACACCTAGAATGATTAATGAATATATTGCACATGCAACAGGAGCAGTTAATAGACGACGTACAGTTTCACGAAAGAGTTTTTTTAATATAACCATCCCCCTCCCACCCCTATCCGAGCAAAAAGAGATAGCCAGACGGCTACAGGCAGTAGATAACTTAATAGCGAACCGTCGTAAGATGGTTTATCATGTAGAGCGGGCAAAAAAGAAGATGATGGAACTTTTGTTAACGGGCAAATTGCGTGTAAAACTTGCTGCGTCTTAGAAAGTTACTTTGTTTGCTGGGATTGTTTGAAGTAGTCACAATATTGTTGTACGACACATTGATGGCATAGGGGTTTTCTGGCTTTGCAGGTATAGCGTCCGTGCAAGATAAAAAGATGGTGGGCGTTGATGTACCATGAAGAGGGTAAAAGTTCCATAAGGGCTTTTTCGGTTTGTAAAGGGTTTTTCGTTTGTACAATCCCAAGGCGATTAACCACCCTTTGCACGTGCGTATCTACAGGGATACACGGGATTTTGAACCCTACGGCACGAATCACGTTTGCACTTTTTCGTCCAACCCCAGGTAAAGCCATTAATGCCTCTAAATCCGAAGGAATCTCTCCACCATGCTCCTGCATAACCTTCTGTGCCAAAGCAATCAAATGCTTTGCTTTGTTATTCGGATAACTACAACGTTTAATACAATCAAAAACCTCTTCAAACGTTGCTTTGGACAATGCTTCTATCGTAGGAAAACGTTTAAAAAACTCGGGAGTGATTTCATTCACTCGTTTGTCTGTACACTGAGCCGACAAAACTACTGCAACAACTAGCTCGTAAACATTCCGATGATTTAACTCTGTGGTCGGATTCGGATACTGCTGCAATAAACGTTCTAAAATCGCTATGGCTCTATCGTTCTTCATAATTGCTTGGCTAATTGTATAAGCTGTTCAAGGGCTTTTTGTCCTTGGTCTCCAAGCGAAAAAGAAAAATCATTTACGTAAGTCTCAATATGTCTCTTTTGAACTTCTTCTGAGAGTTCTTGAGCATGTTGCTGCACGTAAGGCATAATTTTATCGGGATGCTCAAAAGCGAAATGAATACTTTGGCGAATCACCTCATTCAATTGTTGAATCACAGAAAGGTTTAAGGAACGGTGGGCGACAATAATTCCCAGTGGGATCGGTAATCCTGTTTTTTGCTCCCAGTAGTTTCCTAAGTCTTGCAGACAAACTAAGCCGTAGTTTTGATAGACGAATCGTCCTTCGTGGATGATGACACCTGCGGCGACTTCCTCATTGAGCACTGCGGGGATGATTTGGTCAAAGCGATAGACCTTCACCTTCGGCGTGAAAGGAAGAAAGAAACGAAGTAAAAGGTGAGCAGTGGTATCCCAGCCAGGAATAGCAATCGTTTGATGTTCTAAGGCAGAAATAGGTTGTGGTTTTTTAGCAACAAGCAGAGGTCCGCAGCCATAGCCCACAGCACCACCCGCATCTAAATGCTGATACTTATCTTGCAATTGCACATAAGCAAAAGCACTGATTTTAATCACTTCCGCCGCCTGTTGATGAGCTAACTGATTTAATTCCTTAATATCGTACAACGCTATCTCAAACGTAAAAGGTAAGGGGATTTGCTGCGTTGCTATGGCGCCAAAGATAAAAGTATCGTTGGGACAACTACTATAAAACAAACGTAATTTCATCGCAAAACGGTTCTTGCGCTATGGAAGTATTTTTTCCAATAGGGGTCTTCCAGAGAGTCTATGCGTACGCCGTGGCGGGTTGCATGGATAAAATAAATAGTGTTGTTTTTTACTTCGGTTACGATACCTACGTGCCCTATGGTTTTGCCACCATCGTAAGAAAAAAATAATAAATCACCTGGGGCGACTTCTTTTAAAGTTAGTTTTTTTCCCATTTGTGCTTGTGCTCTTGAGGTACGGGGCATCACAATACCGACCGATTCAAAGCTTTTACACACTAATCCTGAGCAATCTATGCCATCTTTTCCCATTCCGCCGTACTTGTAAGGGGTGTTTAAGTATTGTTTAGCGCTTTGAACAACTTGTTGGGCTTGTTTAGATACAGCAATCTTTTCTTTTTTCGCTCTTTTAGGAGGGGTTACTTTTTTAGGAGGGGTTAAAGGGATTTCTACTGAAGTGGTTGGGTTTTGTGCAGCGGTCTCTTCAGGTTTAGGACGCGGTTTCAAAACAGCGCATCCTGCAAGCAACAACAGCCACCACCAACGCATCAGCAAGCGAAGTTAGAGAAAATCTTTTTGCCTATTGTCCCTTCACGTAAACTTTCCCTCTTGAAGCGCTTCATGCTAGTTCAATAATTGTTTTTGTACCTATATTTTTCCTCGGACAAGTTGTTTGCTCTTTTTTCTTTTCTTCTTGGTTTGTGATAATTAACCTCATCGCCGAAAGTCTTGATAAGGGATTTGATAACGTAGTTGTAGCCACCCAAGAAGTTGTTGCTGTTGAGCTTTCCTATATTGAGCAACAGCTTCTATTACCAAAGGAAAACGCCAAGGCTGCCACCATAAACGAAACTCAACAACCTGATAAGTAACTAACTGCCCCTGTGTTATTTGAACATTAAACAACCGAGCAATGTTGCGATTCGGAACAAAAATGTCTTCGCCGTAATTTAAAGAATCGGTGCTTATGCCTTGACGTGTATAACTAAGACGCAACTGCATACCATAACGCAACGACGGCAAATACCGAATAATGCAATGATAATCTTCTAAATTCGCTCCATAAGGATGGGCAAGTGGCTGCTTGTAATGACTATAACTATTTACACTATCTACATGTGAATACGTATAAGGACGAATACGATTGTGTTCTAACTGAATTTGTAATCCTTCTATAGGAGTGAAATAGTAAATACCTGCTTGAAAAGCATATTTGTTTCCCCACCAATTCTTCCCCTCCTTCCGTTTTGAAAAATTGTAATCATCTATTAAAAGTTGTACATAAGGACGAAATTGTTTTTTAATGACTACGCTACTCATCAATCCTAAGAAAACGTTATCGGGGCTACCAAGGCTATGTTCTATACTGCGGTAAAAAATAATAGGGTTTAGGTACTGGAAGTCAAAAGCACGTTTAGCGAAGATGACGCTTTCAAAAAAAGTGATGCGCCAAGTAGCAGAAGGCATGATGGTAAGTGCATGAAATGCGCCATATTTTCTCGGAAAATCCCCATAAATATCTGCTTTGCCCGGGAAATACTCAATAAACTGCGCAAAATGACTTAAATAATGAAACTTCTTAAATCGCGCTTGCAACTGCAGCTGTAAATGCTCTGGTGCATAATTGGAAAACCACAAAC
>WFXK01000360.1 GCA_015490695.1 Bacteroidota bacterium
AACAAAGATAACTAAAAAGTGCGCCATAGGAAGAAGGTATGCAAAATGGCATAAAGTTCGGTTTATTTGAGTTTTTTCAGGTCATTTTGCCATAAGATTGGCAATCGAAAAAGACACTTTTTCTCAATACAAATACGGGTCATAAGTAATTTGCACATAATAAAGGTTTGCCAGCGTAGGACCACCATACACTTCCACATGGCGATTATTAAGGACGTTCGTTCCACCCAATTTTAATTGAATAGGGTACTTAGGCAAATTATAGATAATAGCCATATCCACGACGTTATAGGCGGGGATGGTGCCACGAGCAAAACCATCATCAAAACGAGTGATGTCCACCCAACGATGATTAACCACTACACCGAAGTTTTTCCAAAGTTTTTCCCCTGTGAGCACTAAAGCCGTCTTATGCTTAGGCGTATTAAAGCCAATAAGAATATCACCTTGAAAAACCGATTCATCGGCTTGCATGTCGGCATAAGTATAGTTAGCTGCCAAAGTCCACTTTTTATGAAACGCCCATTGAAAGCCTACGGTAACGCCCCACGCATCAATGAACCCTGGTGCATTGGTATAACGACGATACCTTCTATAACGCCCGGCTAAAATGTCTTGTACGGTTAAATAAGCAGTATCAGTCCCAATGTCTTGTAATAGCGGACCAATAACAGGCTGCGTAGTGATTAAACGGGTATAACGCCCATAATAACCTACAACTTCAAAGAAGAAACGGGAGGTAAGGGTCCCTTTATAGCCTATTTCTGCCATCGTTACTTTTTCAGGTTGCAAAGGTTTAATGCCTGGACGTTGCAGTAAAGTACTATCACCGGTTTCTAAAAAGCGTTCTACACTACTTTCTACATAAGCATTCTCTATGTAAGTGCCGTCCCCTTGGGGAAGGATTAAAGCATATTTCTCATTGAACTGCTGCAAACCACCGATGTAATGGAAAGCACCAATATCTAAATCAATGTATTGCCCTTGAAGCGTTGGATTTCTAAAAGCGCTTTGGAGTGAAGCCCGCAAAAAGTGCGTTCTTCTTTTGTTTACAGCAAAGACCGTAGCCACCCTTGGACTATATTGAGGGTCAAAGTTTTGGGATTTATCTACCCGCATAGAGGCAATCAATTTCAAACGTTCATGGAACAATTTTTGTATTACTTGTACATAGGCACCGACTTCGTAGATGGTGATACGTTGGAAGGTATCGGGGAAGATAGTGCCTTGAGAGTTAAGGACGAAGTAGCGGAAGCTTCCGCCAAGGGTCATTTGTAGAGTAGGGAGGAGGTCTTTGAAGTGGTATTGTCCTTCTGTGTGATAGAACATGGTTTTATCCACGAAACGACTTCCTCCTTGGCTAAGTGGAATGTTTTTAATACTATCGGCAAGTTGTTGGAATCGGGGATTGTCAGGGGTAATGCGTGCCGTGCCCGCTGTAATAGCAGCGGCATAAGCCTCTGCCTCCTGCTGAGAATACCCCATGAAACGAAGTAAAGTAATCAATGTAGGGGTGTTTAAATCCCTATTATCTTTATTAGCAAATGCCCTTGCTGCTTCATGGTCCAATGCAGGTACTGTATCGGTCCGACCTACTTCCTTAATTAAACCATTCACAATTGCATTCGTAGTAGGATTATAAGCCAATAAATACTGAGCAAACCAAGCTTCATTAGGTTTCCACGCCTCATTGATGCGAATAGCCGTCAAACGCGTATCATACGAATCGCCTGCATCCTCCAAAGCAACATAACTGCGAAGGAAAAACCTGTCAGATTTTAACTCCAATTTATGACTATGATATTTTACATTATCCATTACATAGCGATTTCCCGATTGGTACATAGTAGTACCCATAGCCAAATTAGAAATCAGCTCTAGCTGCAAACGGGTATTGATGCGATAATAAACGCCTCCACTGAGCTTAGCGCTATAAGTTCCATAATCAAACAAAGCACGTTCTACGTAGCCGTCCCGTGCTATACGAATCGTATCGCCTGGGGGGATGAGACTCATGGGACCAAATTGCGTATTGCCTGCATGGAAGCGTAAAGAAACCTCATCACCGTAGATGTTTAATCCGTCATACCCTGGATTAGAAGGACCAGGCGGCGCAATTTCAAGATTTTTAGTTCCAGAATAATCCGCGACATCTTCATAATTAGTTGCAAACCAATCGGTAGCACGCAAATAGCGCCCAGAAACCTTAAAGCCCAATCTATTAGAAAAAGTATGCGCATAGCGAAAAGCAAATTCCGTAAAGGGCTGTAAAGTAGTATCTACACCATCCCAGTGATTTGCCCCCAACTTAACATCCACACTTAAACCAGGATACTTAAAAGGGTCTTTGGTATAAACATTCAATAACCCATTGAAAGCATTCGGACCATAGAGAGCTGAATTAGCGCCAGGAAGTAATTCCATAGAAGCAATATCAATTTCAGGTGGAGACATCATCGTTGTGATAGGAAAGTTAAGTCCAGGGGCTTGTAAATCTAAACCATCTATACGAACTAAGAACCGTGTATTCGTGGTTCCGGTAAATCCTCTAGTGTTGATAACCCTAAAAGTAAGACTACTTGTTACAATATCCACTCCTTTTAAGAACACTAATGCATCAAAAGGAGTGATAGAAGGCGTTTGTTGAATGGCACGTAAGTCCATAGTTTCTATAGAAACAGGGCTTTCTAATGCTCTTTCGCTGATACGTGAAGCAGAAATCACAACCTCTTGCGTTCTTATCTCTTGAGGTTGTAGTTCAATCGTTAATTCCTGGGATTGTTTGAGGTATATAGTGTCGCTATGGTACCCTAAATAACTGATTTCAAGCACTACCGGAAGCGAAGTAGCAGGCAGTTCTAACGAAAAACGTCCCTCTTCATCAGAAACAGTACCATAAACACTCCCTTGAACTTTGATATAGGCATACGGAAGGGGTTCTTTACTTTGAGCATCTTTTACTATGCCTTGAATACGAATGGTTGTTGTAGGCTGTTGAGCAGTAATGACT
>WFXK01000361.1 GCA_015490695.1 Bacteroidota bacterium
GTATAGGGTGGGGTACCTCCTGAAGCAGTAACGCTAATAACTTCGCCTCCACTGCCTGCGCAAAAGTCTACAATCGTAGAATCAGGCGTTAATGTCGGCGAAGGTAAAACAAAGATATTGACGCTATCTATGTTACTTGGACAACCATTGCAAATGGCTTGTAGGTAGTAGGTCATGGTATCGGGAGGGAACGCTTTGGGGTCAGAAGCAAAAGGATTGGTAAGGTGGATAAAGGGACTCCATTGGTAAACGCATCCTATAGCGCCGTTTGTTACACTCCCTTGCAGAGTAACACTATCGCCACTACATAAATTCACATCGTTACCTGCGCTAACAATTGGAGTAATGTAAACAATGAAAGAATCTATAAAGGTTTTAATGCAACCGTTGTTGTTGGCTTGGCATACGATTCCCCATACGCCGTCGTTGAACCATGTAACGCTGTGAGGTCCTTTGCCTACAGCAGCAGAAGGTACACCATTTTGAAAGCTCCATGTGATGTTCACTACATCGGAGTCGCGTCCAGCGTAGCGGATGGTGATAGGGCTCCCTGTACAGCCATAGGTTTGGCTATAATCTATTTGCACATCGGGTTCTGGGATGACGTACACGGGAACGATTAAGGTATCTCCCATGCAATTTCCTGAGATAGGAACTACTTGGTAGTAGGTGGTATCGGGAGGTGAGACAGGAAAGAGTCCTTGGACAACGCTGTCAGGTAACCATAAATACGTTACAGCACCTGAAGGGTTTAAATATACGGTATCTCCAAAACAAATCGTTGCTGTGTCGGGATTGACACTTACACTGGGATAAACAACAAACACATCTAAGGTATCTTGATTTCCTTGAATGGTGTTGTTCCATGCTGTAACGATGATTTGGAAGTTAGAGGTGCCGATGATGTAGTAGGCGCTGTCGTTGAAGGGGCCCCAAGTGCTGTCAGGGGTAGGGCTCCATGCTACGGAATCCCCTCCTGTTAATTGTGCCGAAAGCCACAATGTATCTTTATAACAAACGACCGTATCGCTGGGGTCTATGCTTACCGTCTGACTCCATGAAGTAGAGAAAAAGCATAAAAACAGCACCCCTATCCAGTGCATAGCACTACAAAAGTAGAGAAAATATAAAGAAAAAAAAGCGTGTGCTACCATTCTGCTATATTTGCTCCGTGAAACGTTTATTTTTTGCTGTTGTTTGTTTCGGAATTGGCTTTGGATGTCGTAATGCACCAAAACCTTCTAAAGGGGTAATTGCTCAAGATACGATGCATTCTTTTATAAAAGAATGGTTAATCTTTCAATACAAAGTTCAGATGCAGTATCGGGATACCACTTTACGGGATTCGGTTTTACGTATGGGTTGGCATGTGTTGTTAAAAAAGCATCGTCTTACTCCTGAGCGTTTACAAGCAACTTTCAATGCTTATATAGAGGACCCTTCTCAGTGGAGTGCGTTAAGTGATTCGTTATTGCAGTCACTTCAGCGTTATATGGTGAATCGTTTTAGGGCTGTCCAACAAGCACCCTGAGCTCAAATTCCCATGCTCTTAGTCTACCTCCGTGGAAATCGCCTTGGAAACCTGGCGGTCTGCGAATCAAATTGGAAAGTCCTATGATGTAGTGAATGGCAAACCCCACGGTTCCAAATTGCGTAGGTAAATCTATGAGCATTCCTAAGGGTAGATGTAAGTACCATTGGTTTCGTTGTTGGGTATCTGGGATGAGCATCCCTTCTAATTTTAGCCAATAGCCAAGTTGGTAGCCGATTTGTGGATAAATATAGCCGAAGCGGGGTCCGAAACGAAAGTCTGCTTCTATAGAGGTCCATGCGGTTGAGTTTCCTTTTTTCCAGTCTTGCATCACCCCAGGCAGGTTGAATCCTCCAGGATGCTCTTTGTGGAAAAAATTAATACTAAGTTGAATCCCGCCGTTTTGTTGGTAGAGCATTCCGTACAGGGCGATGCCTGCAATACTACGTTTTCCTTGCGAGATTTGAATTGTGGTTATATCCTTTGGTGGTGTATACCAAAGGAGTTTAGAGAGGAAGCGTAGTCCGATACCTTTTTGGGCGAGACTAATACAGCTCAGCAAGCACAGCAGCAGGCACCGCCGCATGATAACGACTGGGATAATAAAAATAAGGCGGATAAGTAGTAGCTTCTTCTACAGGGTAACGATTCACACCAATATAAGGACGTTGTTGTGTAGTAGTTTGCTCTTGAAGAAACCGCTGTAGTTTTTCTTGCATGACTAAGGGTTCGGGTGGAAGCCCCCGCAAGTACTCTTGTGCTTTGCGGTATAGTTGAGTACATAGCTGTTCTATGGCATAAGCACCTTGAAGGGCGTCTTTTAGACGAGTTAAATGGCTTTCGTAGTGAAGAAGATGAAGGATGTTGTAGGCATAGCGGTAGGCATCAGGGTTATCAGGCTGGATTTGTAGGGAATAGGGTAGGGGGATGAGTCCATCAGCCCCTGCTAAAACCCCCGCTAACATCGCTATAGTGGTGCGAACCAGATTTAAATGCGCATGTTGTCTACTTACATCCGATAAAGCATTGCGTACCCATAAAATGACAGGATAACGAGGAAATAACGTTTTAATAAGTAGCCGTAGGGTTCGTACCTTGGCAATTTCCACAAGGAAGTTTCTACGTAGCGCTATGAAGATGTTTAATTGATTAGGTAGCCACTGTTGTTGTTGATAGTAGCGGATGACGGCTAAAGTAAAGGCTAATTGTTGTGCAGAAGTCAATTGCAACTCAGCCCAGAGGTCGGCAAAAATGGCTATAGTGTGTTGATAGGCTAAGTTTTGAGGAGGAATACCTTGGTAAAGCGATAAAGAAAGAGGGTCTTCGTAGTAATGGGTTTGCATGGAAGATAAAGAAGTGAGGGCAAGATACGTTTTTCGTTGGAGACGATAATCTACGCAATAATGATGCATTTCCCATTGTTTAGCCTGTTCTATAAGGCTGCTATTAGGTGGCTGGGGGAAGAAAGCGACGTATTCTGGAGATTTTTCAGGAAGGTTTTTCCATAGTTTGTGGAAACGCTCGTAAAGGGTAGAGGGTCTGTCTTCTAAATGGATAGCCGGTTCTATGAGTAGGTCGCTTTCAAGGACGCTTATTAGGTCTTTGTACTTTCTGCCGTCTTTGAGGTCTTGCTCAATTCGTGCTATCCAGTCTTTCTTAGTGACTTTCTCAAAGGATTGGTAAGGTAGTTGCATGTTTGGAATTATAA
>WFXK01000362.1 GCA_015490695.1 Bacteroidota bacterium
GGTTACACTAATGATTAAAATTACTAAGGCGGTAAAAGCAGGTAAAAAGGCTAACCACCATCCTAAGGAAGGTTTACTAAAGATAGGACGAATTATATCGTCCGTTATCTCTTTGTACGTTTTCGGCTCGCTAATCCATGGTGCTCTTACAAATCGCATAGTTTTTATGCTTTATTTTCGTCTTGGTTACGAACTTTCAGCATGTAGGCGATAGAAGGATAGGTTTTTACTTCTTCAATCACGAAATAGCTGCGGTCATAGCGTTCAGGACCGAAGTACTTTGCTACTTCGCTGTTTTCATCTTTGAGGTTTCCGAAGATGATAGCATCTGTTGGGCAGGATTGTTGGCATGCGGTTTTTGCTTCTCCATCCTTTAGTGGTCTTCCCTCCATTTTTGCTTTGAGTTTCGCTGCTTGCAGTCTTTGTACGCAGAAAGTACATTTTTCCATCGTTCCCGAAGCCCGTACTGTTACATCGGGGTTTAACACCAAGCGACCTAATTCATCTGCGGCAGGGTTATGCGGGAATCGCTCTTTGGGATTTTCACCATACCAATTGCTATAAGCATAATTAAACCAATTGAAACGCCTTACTTTATGAGGACAGTTATTTGCACAATAACGTGTTCCAAAGCAACGATTATAAGCTTGTTGATTTAATCCTTCAGAACTATGGGTCGTTGCTAACACAGGACAAACGTTTTCACAAGGCGCATGTTGGCAATGTTGACATAACATTGGTTGAAAAACCACTTGGGGGTTTTCTTCTTCTGGTTGTTTAGGATCATCACTACGGCTACTAAAGTAGCGGTCAATGCGAATCCAGTGCATGTCTCTACCCCGAGCAATCTCATCTTTACCTACTACAGGAATGTTATTCTCTGCAATACAACTTACTACACAGGCACCACATCCAATACAAGCGTTCATATCTATGACCATTGCCCAACGAATCCCTGACGTTGGATGAGGACTATATAAATCATTTTCTTTAAGGAATTTCGGGTCAATCATTCGTTTGTTAAGGGCTTTCGGATTCGTTTTATAAGCGGCTAAGGTGCCTTCTTTAATCACACTTTCTCGGTTTGCCGCTGTTGGCTGAATCTGAATCTGCGCTAATTTATAATATCCTCCTATGCCTTTTATCTGTACTCCACTAACTTGATATTGCAGATACCCATCTTTTTTCTTTACGAAAGGATAGACATCCACTCCTGTATTTCCTGCAACATTTTTCTTTTTATCACCTGCAGCACGGGTGCGTCCGTATCCAAGAGCAATGCCAAGGGTGTTCTTCTCTTGTCCAGGCATTACAAACACAGGTGCTTTCACTTTCTTATCCCCTACTTGAAGCTCCACTATAGAACCTTTTTTCCATCCTTTTTGTTTAGCCAAAGATGGAGCGACCAAAACATAATTATCCCAAACAACCCTTGTCATGGGGTCGGGTAACTCTTGCAACCATGGGTTATTTGCCATAGTACCATCACCAATGCTCACTTTTTCATAAAGTACCAAGGACAATCCTTGTGGCGGCTTGTACTGACTCAATGCTGCAGAAACCTCTGCTACAACATCTACATTTTCCTTAGGTTGTGGCGATTCCTCAGGAATCGGTAACTCAAAAACCCCATCGTGTAAACAACGTACCCAAAAGCGGTCAAAAGGTAACGTTTTATCACTTAAAGGATAAATGTCTTGTTCCCAGAACGTTTTCAAATAACTTAAATAATCCTGTTCTTTTCCTTGCCATTTCAATAAACTTTCCTGGAATGGACGGGTATCAAAGAGCGGATGAATAGTCGGTTGTTGCAAACTATAATGATATTGATAAGGTTGAGCATCTCCCCAGGCTTCTAAATAATGGGGATGAGGTAGCGTATAATGGCAATATTGCGCTGTCTCATCAATTCTATCAGCAAAGGAAACGCTTAAACCCACTTTTTTCAAAGCCGAAATAAAACGCTCTCGTTCTGGATACGTATAAGCAGGGTTACAGCCGAAAATAAAGAGCACATCTACTTTTCCTTGTTCCATTTCTTGAATCAAATTCTCCATTGCTTGGTCATCTCCCTGACGCAACAAACACGGATTACGTAAATCCAATGTTGAACCATAATTTTGTAATAAACGGTTAATTTGTAAAGTTAACAATTGAGCGGTTTTGTCATTGAGTCCACATACAACAATGCTTTTTCCTTGGGCTTTTAAGAGGTCTTTTGCTGCTTTTTCAACAAGTTTTTTATCAAAGTTGCCCGTAACTTCAGGCAATACAGGGTTTCCTGTTTGTTTAGCAATTTGATTATAAAGATAGGTTAACAAGGCGATTTCGTGTCCTGCTTGGACCTTTCCTCTATAATCTGCATTTGCTCCTGTCATAGAATAGAGTCCTTCAAATTGGTAGTGGCGGGACATGGTTTTGTCGGGGCGCTTATGTAACTTCCTTCCTTGGGCATAGCCTTTAGCAAACTCTACAGGGGATAACCACGTCCCTAAGAAATCACAAGCAACACTAACAATTACATCGGCTTTATCAAAATAATACCGTGGAATGGCTTTTACTCCGAAGACGGTTTCATGGGCATCGCGCAAAGCCGCATAAGAAACCGCATCATAAACAATCCACTGCGTATTGGGATACACTTCAGCGAATTCTTTTATGATTTGTTTCGTAGAAGGACTAAGGATAGTTCCTGTTAAAATACGGATTTGTCCTCCTTTTTCTTTGATTGTTTGTAGTTGTTGGATGATGGTTTTGTCTGCATTTTCCCATGTTGTAGGTTGTTTTCCTTTATAGGGTTTTCGTATACGGGCGTTATCATACAGAGAAAGCACTGAAGCTTGTCCCCGTGCACTCACCCCTCCTTTGGTAATGGAGCTACTGGGGTTACCCTCAATTTTAATAGGTCTTCCTTCTCGGGTTTTAACTAACACTGCAGCATAATGTTCCCCGTCAAAGAACGTGGAAGCATACCAGTTGGCTTTTCCTGGCATCAATTCTGGGGGCTTGTTAATATAAGGTAGCGCATATTTTACAGGGGTTTTTTGACAAGCAGCCCAAACTGCAGAAGAAATACCAAATCCAAAGAGCTTTAAGAAGTCTCTACGGCTGGTTTTCAAAAAGCCGTTTTGATGCTCCTCAGAAGTCTTATTTCCCTCCAATTCACTGAGGTCCATCCAATACTTAGGCATAGTGTATAAAGTTTTTTAGTAGTGGCAACGAGCGCATTCCAACCCGCCAAGGGTCTCTACAGTAACAGGCTCTTCGCTGTTTAAATAGTCTTTGTGGATAATCCGATAATAATCGCTTTTGTTCACATCTACTTTCGTTGTCCTATGACAATTCACACACCAACCCATAGATAAATCGCTGTACTGATAAACCTCTTCCATTTCCCAAACAGGACCATGGCATTTAGCACATGTTTGTCGTAAGGTCTCAGGGTCTTTGGCACCATCTAAACCCACCTTAACATGCTGTGCATGCGAGAAATAAACAAAGTCTGGTAAATTATGAATACGAACCCACTCAATAGGTTTTTGTTCGTATCCTTCTATATAACGCATGTTCTCAGGGTCAAAACCAATTGCTTTATAAATCTTTGCAATTTCTTTCTTGCCATATTTAGGACCTTCTTGCACATACTTATGACAATTCATACAAATATTTAACGAGGGAATCGTTGCCATTTTAGAACGTTCTACACCTACATGGCAGTATTGACAACTAATTTGCAATTCTCCTGCATGGAGTTTATGGGAGAAAGCAATGGGTTGTACAGGTTGATACCCTTTATGCAGTCCCACACTACGGGCTTTTTTCACTACTGCCACACTACAAGCACTTACTACTACCACAGTAACGATACCAATAAAATAAGGATTGGTAAAAGCTTCTTTTACACTTTGTTTAATAAGCGCTTTTGTAACTTCTTCGCCTTCTTTCTTAGCACGGGCAACGTTTGCTAAAGCAAAAATAAGCAACAGCGTTACAAAAATTCCAATAATAATAACCCACAGAGCGAAATTCACAGAACGATACAATTCTGTGGTTGTAGGCGCTTTTTCTTCTTCTTTTTTTTCTGGTGCTGCTGCAGCAGCCTGGGCTTCTAATTGCTTAGAGGCTTCTTTAATGTATGCTAAAATAGAACGAATTTGGTCATCGCTTAAATGTTCAAAGTTTTGCATCACGGTTCTATTGAATTTTTCAAAGAGCTGTTGAGCATATTGCGACTTAGGACGACCCGCTTTCATGTATTTTTGAGAGTTCTTAATGAATGCTATCATTTCTTCTTCCATATTATCCCATCGTTCATGAACCCCTTTCAAGGCAGGACCTATGAGTTTTCTTTCTATGCGGTGGCAGGCAGTACAATTGGTTTTAAATAATTGTTCACCTTCCTTGACGTCTACTGCCCATACTATTACAATGCTGAGAAAAGTGAGGAAGCAGCTTCGCTTTATTACGCCAATATTCATTATCCCAGGCATCGCCGTGCAAATAAAAACCTTTCTTTTGAAAAGACAAAAACCAAAATCCACTTTTCACAAACGACAAAGAATAAGATAACCCACTAAAAGCAAATAAGCCAAAGCATAAAACCACAATAAAACCATTACCAATCCCGCTAAACTCTGATATAAAAAACCGAAATCTGCAAAATGATTAAAATAAAAATCCAGAGCATAACTAACCAAAACGAGCAACAAAGCGGTAATCATGCTTGCTATTAGCACTTTTTTCCACGAAATCTTTTTTATTACGGCACTTTTATAAAGTAGGGTTAACGCAAAACAAAGAATCAGGAACAGGAATGAATTTTCTATAAATAAAGAGGGGAACCACTGAGGCAACCATCGCATCAATTGGGTTTTGAGTGGTAGTAATAAACTACTGAACAACACAATAAAGAGCAATACAAAAAGCAATAACACCATTCTAAGTGTATAGACCCACCAAGCTACTTTTGGCAAAGAAGGATTAAAAGCGACAATAAGGATTCTACTGGCACGCATTGCTCCCCAAAGGATTAAAATTCCTGATGAAGATAACAGCAGCCAACTCTTCTGAAATCGTAAATGGGAAGTTAAAAGTTGTTGGAAGAATGGCTGTACACTTTCAGGTAAATACATACGTAAATAGTTTTGCAATTGTCCGAAGAGCCAGTCACCTAAGGGGATAAAACCCAGTATGCTCATTACTAAGGCTAAAAAAGGAAATAGGGCTAAGAAAAAATGAAATGCGATAGCAGCGGCTTGTAGCGCAATGCGTATTCTTATAGTGTCTTGGTAAAGGGTTTTAATCCAGTTGAGCATTCCAATGTTTTTCTACGGCTTTGAGGAAAAAGTCAGGAGCTTTACAAGGACGCTTAGTGCGAGCATTCCAAAAAACTAATTGCACTTCACCTTCTACCACCTTTCTTCTATCCGCATTAAAAATCTCATGTTCAAAAGTAATCCGAACCTTCGGAATCTCTTTTAAATAAGTACGGATAGTCAAAACTTCATCGTAAAAGGCTGGATGGAGATACCTTATTTTTAAATAATAAACAGGCAACCAAATGCCGTATTCTTTTTCTAAAACTGCATAAGGAATGCCCAAGCGTCGAACAAATTCCGTTCGGGCAACTTCAAAATATTCTGCATAACGACTATAATACACATAACCCATTTGGTCTGTTTCTGCATAACGCGGTCTTAATTGAATCTCATGGACAATCATCGGAAAATACGTCTTTTATTTAAAGCGTTTTGAAATCGCCGAGCATAACGCAAATGCTCCTTATAAGTTCTGCTAAAATAATGATAACCTGAAAAATCGTCTCTTGCACAAAAATAAAGATAATCGTGTTTTTCGTAATTCAATACCGCATCTATGACTTGTTTTTCGGGATTGTTAATAGGTCCTGGAGGCAATCCTTTGTAACGATACGTATTGTAAGGGGAATCTATAAAAAGGTCTCTTAATAGCACTCTTTGGCGTTTAAAATCTTGTAAAGCAAAACGCACAGTAGGGTCCGCTTGCAAGGGCATTCCTTTTTTTAAACGATTGATATAAACCCCTGCAATCCTACGATATTCATCCCTGTACCGTGTCTCCTCTTGAACAATAGAAGCTAAAATCACTACCTCTATAGGAGTTAATCCTATAGCTTTTGCTCGTTCTTCGCGATTATTGTGCTCCCAAAAGCGACGGTAGTAATAATAAATCCGTCTTACAAACTTTTTCGGCGAAACACTCCAATAAAATTCATACGTATCGGGTAGAAAAATCCCTAAGACTTTATGGGAATCTAATTTTATTTCATGGAGAAACGTTGTATCATAAACGGCTTTTAAGAAATCTTCTTTAGAAAAGAGCAGGTGTTTTTCTAAGAATTGTGCTAAGCGTTCCATGCCGCGGAAGGAGCGGAAAGTAATGCGCACAGGGGTTTGTTTCCCTGCCCGTAGAATCCGAATAGCACGCCAATAAGTTATTCCCTCAGGTAACTCATAGTACCCTAAACGAAGGTTTTGGTGATAACTTAACAGAGTTGCCAACCACTGAAAACCCGATGGATGTTGTACCGCACCACAACGATGTAACGTATCCAAAACTTGCATAAAAGTCGTCTCAGGATAAATGTAAATAGCCACCTTCTTCTTTAAACGCCAATGAGCTAAAACATAAATCCCCAAAACGGTTAAGGCAACGAAAGTAGCTGCGATACTAATCCATAGCCATACCCATTTTTTTAAGAGTGCGCTTTTAATAAAGCGTTGAAACATTGTTTTAATCCTTCTTCCAAAGGCGTTTGAGGTTTAAAACCTATGGCACGATAAAGTTTTTCTGCACTTCCTAAGCGATAAGGGGACTCGTAGCTTTTACGTTTTTCTGGCGGAGGAACATGAATGATAGGAGAAGAGGATTGGGTAATAGATTTAATCGTTTTGGCTAATTCTAAAATAGAATACCCTTTTTCATTGCAAATGTTATAAATACCAAAACCTTGATGTTTATGCATTAAAGCGATAGTTGCCTTAACAGCATCTTGCACAAAAGTAAAGTCTCTTACTTGGGTTCCATCGCCATAGACCGTAATAGGTTCTTGGTTTAACGCTTGTTGGAAGAATCGGGGGACAACCATGCGGGTATCTTGTCGTGGACCATAGATATTAAAAAATCGTAAAGCAGCAACATCCCAACCATATTGCTTAGAAGCACTTTCTAAATAGCGTTCTACATAACGTTTTGCTGCTGCATAACTGGAAACGGGGTCTACACGTAAATCCTCTGTCATAGCACCCTTTTTTATGTGGAAATCATAAATACCACTGGTAGAAGCATAAATCAATTTTTGAATTTTATGATAACGCATACCTTGCACGATGCTATAGGCGCCTAAGACTTCGGTTTCCATAGTTAGCATTGGATTGTCGGCGACGACATCTACGCCTAAGACTGCAGCGAAATGAACGACCACGTCGCAGCCTTCCATAAAGGCTAAGGTGCTTTCGCTGTCCCGAACATCACCTTTAAAGAAAGTAACACTACGTTGAACTTCTGTGGGTAACTTATTGCCGTTTAGTAAAATATCCATGACTTTGACTTGGTGTCCTTCTTGCAATAAGGCTTCTACCAAGTGGCTTCCGATAAAGCCTGCTCCTCCTGTAACTAATATTTGCATTTATTTCAAATAACCTAAGATACCGACTTTAAGCGACAGAAACAAAGGCAGAGGTTCTGCTGCATAAAGACGTCTTTTTAACCAATAACGTAGTTCTATGCGGGCAAACACGCCCCCTCTTCGGGCTGATTTGAAAGTAATGCCGCCATAAGTTTCCATTAACCCTTTCACTTCTCTGGATGGGCGCCACCCTTTATAACCCACCCATGTTAAATTCCCCTTTATACCGCCATGAAAATCCATCCATGACAACAGCGGCAAACGCTCCTCTACACCTAAACCTAATAAATTCCTTCGCTCCCAAACCTGATAATACACCCCAGGACTATATTCTACTAACACAGGAATCCTTGCTATTCTATAACTTAATTCCCCCACTACTGCTAAGCCATAATAAAAAGGAATCGTAATACCATAATCTACTAACCAATCAGCACTTCCTATGGACGTTCCTATCCATCCTCCCGCATAACGAACCGACTCCCAATCCTGGGCAAATCCTGCAATAATAAAACACAAACTAACAACAACGCGCTTCACTGGTCCTTAGGAATTTGCATAGAAGGTTGTGTTTCCTCTTCGGGAATTTTTAAATAATTAGGCACTTTTGAAAGGTCTACAGGTTTGTGCTCCACTGCTCCTTTGCAATCTATATCGGCTTTAATCTCTAGATAAGTTAAAGTCTTAATAGGAATAGGTTTGAACTCTAAGGCTAATAACACTGGTGGCAATGCTTTTTCTACTTCCTCAGAATTCGCCATTATAATCCGATACCCCTTTACCTTGCCATCTTTATCTACTAATAGTTCTGTCAACGCATGCACTAAACCACAAACCCCTTGTTTCCTCAAAGAAGATTTAATAAACACTTTCATAGCACTTGGACCATGGATGTATTCTACTTCTTGTACCGTAGGTCCAGGCACATTGGTATAGCTTTTAATATGGGATGAATCGGGTGATTTATCACCTGTGCTTACGTATTTAGGTTCAGAGACAGGCAATGGTGGAGGAATGGTATCTTTTTTAGCTGCTGTGGTATCCACGCTCTTAGGTGCTGTAGTATCGGACTTTTGCGCTAATTGGGCTAATTGTACTGTATCTTGCTGAATAACTTCTTTCTTCTCTTCTGGCTTTGGCACCTTAGGAGGCTTGTAACCATAATCTAATGCAACATATTGATTAGCATTCTCAATCCCTTCACAACTACGGTTAGGCTTTACCTCTAAATAAATAATTTTAAAATCCTTCACTTCATCAGGGTTAACTTTCCACTGAATGGGATAAACAATATCCACAATAGATTTTTTATAGCATTCATTTGTTCCCGTAATAGCACGGACCTCTAAGGCTTTTCCTTCTTTGTTCACTTTGATTTCTAAATAGATGGCGTCATCGCCGCAACATTTGGTTTTTTGTTCCAGTTCTTGGTAAATGTACTCTACAACGCTATGTTGTTCTGGTCCTTCAAACAAATAAGAATAAGGGTCGGCTTTTTTGTTTTGAATCGTAATTTGGGCATAAATGCCACTACACAACAATAGAATTCCTATAAAACGCCACAACATAGCCATCATTATCGCATTGTGGGCAAAGATAGACTTTTCTTTTTCGTTTACCAAAAACGAACCCCCACCACACGAGATTGTTTTTCTAATTGTCCTGGTTCAAAAAAGATGACTTCTGCGTTCTTAATGCTAACAACAGCTTCTATTAAATCATCTATGATGTCTTTATGATAATGATAATTTGCTTCATCCTCAGGTTTTTCTAATAGAATTTCTGAAGGTTCGTTTTTATTGGTCCATGCAGGTTGTACGTAGCCTCGTTCCACGCCAAGGATACGAATACGTTGTTGCATAGCAAACTGCCAAGTTTCAACAATTCCTTCGCTGACTAAGCGCTCTCTATAAGCATTTTGCAAGGTTTTTTCTAAGAAATGCACTCGCTGTTGCGCTAAATACTTTTGAACTTCGGGCCAAACAATCTCTGCTAATTGACTGGGCGATAAATATTCATAATTTCCACGAATTTCCCCTGCGATGCGCTCTTTATGCTTAAACGCTTTTCTAAAATAACCAATATCTTTCTCGGTACCCATCACCCATAAAGGAATACGTTCTGTCATGAAAGGTTCTATAGCATCTACAATTCTTTTAAAATAAAGTTGCAGCCACTGCTGTTCCTTTTTCGCTTCATCGTAACCTCGGATAGTATGAGTAAACACGCTGACTGTAGCTTTTCCTTCAGGCTTGAACATCTCTTGATAGGAAGCCATAGAGAAATCAGGATGGTCTGTTAAATGTTTTTCCAAACCGATATAAAGTTTGGGTTTTTTGAGACTTAAGTGCAAGACCCAATAGCGTGTTAAGCGGTTAATAGTGAAAATTAGGTCACGAACTTCAAAAGAGTTATCCACAACTACCTTAGGTTTTGTTGTAAAGGGCAGTTGGAAGTACACCACATAGTCCTTAGAAGCAAAACCTACAAACGTACCACCACCGCTGTGAAAAGAATAAGAAGTCTTCAACAGCTCCAGAGCCTCTATGCTTTCTTTGTTGTTTTGACATTGTTTTAATTGTCGTTCGGCTTCTTTAAAGGCGTTTTTAATAGCGATTTCATTTTCTTTTGTGTGGGCAAAGCCCTCTTTCAAGGGTACGATAATAGAGACACAGCAGTCACTTTGTACCTCTCGCAAATGACGTAACTCCTGAAGTAATTGCTCTACCATAACAAAGGCGCAAAATTATATTTTGATTTTCATTTTACCTCTTTATCTTTGTGCCAACCTTTTTTAGACCATCCTATGAAGCTGCATGAATATCAAGCAAAAGCCATTTTAAGTCGTTATGGTATTGCCGTTCAAAAAGGCGAAGTAGCCGAAAGTGTGGAAGAAGCCGTAGAAGCCGCAAAAAAACTCTATAACGGTAATTATCAAAATAAAATCTTTGTTATTAAAGCACAAATTCACGCAGGTGGTAGAGGAAAAGGAACCTTTAAAGAAACAGGAGTGCGTGGGGTCAACATCGCTAAATCCTTAGAAGAGGTTCGTAGCTTCGCAGAAAAAATGTTAGGTAAAACCTTAGTTACTCAACAAACGGGGAAAGAAGGAAAAGTCGTTCATAAAATCTTTATTGCGGAAGATGCTTATTATCCAGGCGAAAGTGAACCTAAAGAATATTACTTTAGCATCACCTTAGACCGCAGTGTAAGCAAAGATGTATTGATTGCTTCAGCAGAAGGTGGTGTAGAAATAGAAGAGGTTGCAGCACGCCATCCAGAAAAAATTATCAAAGAGTGGGTAGACCCTCTAACAGGACTATGCGACTTCCAAATCAGGCGCCTACTTTACAAACTTCAAATGCCTAAAGAAGCGTTCAAAGAAGCCTTTGCTTTTATTAAAAAACTTTATAAAGTCTACAAAGAAGTAGATGCTTCGCTTTTAGAAATCAATCCTATGTTAAAGACCAGCGATAATAAAATCATTGCTGTGGATACTAAATTAGACATAGAGGACAATGCGCTCTTTCGTCATCCAGATTTAGCACAGTTAAGAGACACCAGTGAGGAAGACCCCTTAGAGGTAGAAGCCAAAGCC
>WFXK01000363.1 GCA_015490695.1 Bacteroidota bacterium
TCATAACTTAGATGACCGTCGTATTTATGAAGGGATGTTAGTAGCCAGTGGGATTGGCATCATTATTGCTCGTAGGGCGTCAGTAGCGGGGGCTGTTGGGGGCTGTCAAGCAGAAACAGGTTCAGCAGCAGCCATGGGTGCAGGTGCTATCACCTATTGCTTAGGAGGCTCTATGCAACAAATCGCTAATGCTGCAGGTATCGCTATCATGGACCTCTTAGGCTTAGTATGCGACCCTGTTGCAGGATTAGTAGAAATCCCTTGTGTGCCGAGGAACGCCAGTGCTGCTGTCGTTGCTTTCGCTGCTGCACAAATGGCTTTAGCCGACTTTGATGCCGTCATCCCCCCCGATGAGGTCATAGATGCCATGGCAGAAATCGGCAATAACATGCCCGCCCGCTACAAAGAAACCGCTTTAGGTGGATTAGCAGCAACCCCAACAGGAAAAAAAATCGCCCAAAAAGTACTAAAACATAAATCCCAAATACGCTATGAAGAGGAAAATCCTTCTTAGTGCTATCGCTTTTGTTGTGCTCCATGCACAAAACATCGTTCCAAACGTCGTACGTGTGAAATTCACACGAAAAGCCATGAGCTATTACGTGAACGGACGGTTCACCCATCCTAATATCCAAAAACTCCTCTACGCCATCCAAAGTCACACTGTAGAAAAATCCTTTATTGGAGTCCAACCCATTACCGAAAAAGAAGAGTACCGAGAAGGGAAAATAGACCTAAGTAGATGGTTTAACATCTACTACAGCGCAAATCTCAATGAATACGAGGTTGCACGAAACTTCCTTGGATTAAAAGACCTCGTAGAATACGCCCACCCATGGTACCTATATGAACCCTTCTACATCCCCAATGACTTAGATACCACAGCACAACCTTTCTTAAAAGTGATTCGCTGTATTGAAGCATGGGATTTGGAAAAAGGCGACACCACTATAGTAGTTGCAATTGTAGATACAGGCGTAGAATACACCCATCCTGACTTAATAGATAACTTATGGTACCATAAAGCAGACCCTATCAACGGCATAGATGATGACGGAGACGGGTACTTAGATAATTTCGTAGGCTGGGATTTTGGCGGTAACTATGCTTGGCAGAACGACCCTGACAATGACCCCTCTCCTTCTACTATTATTGTACCTGGAATAACGGAGCATGGCACAAAAGTTGCTGGTGTTGCAGTAGCAAGCACTGATAATGGAACAGGAATTGCCAGTGTAGGCTTTCGTTGTCAATTTATGCCTTTGAAGGTTGTTTCTGACGACTATCCAGGGGCTATTCGTTATGGTTATGAGGCGATTGTCTACGCCGCTGACCATGGTGCACGCATTATCAATTGCTCATGGGGCGGAACAGGATACTCTATCTTAGGACAACAAGTAGTCAGCTATGCAGCATTAAACCGAAATGCCTTAGTGGTTGCTGCAGCAGGAAACGTTTCTAAGGAAGTACGCTACTACCCCGCTTCCTATGACCACGTCCTAAGTGTAACCTCTATACGAGAAGACGGCGTTTATGCAGGAACTACCTATGGCTATCACATTGATATTAGTGCCCCTTGTAATGGATTAACTACAGGATTAAATGGAACTTATCCTGGAACAGGAGGGTACTATACTTCTTTTGCTTCACCTGTAGCTGCAGGTGCAGCCGCCATTGTCGCCTCTTACTTCCCCAATCATACCGCCCTGCAAATCGCAGAAGTGCTCCGTGTGACCGCAGACGACGGCATCTACCTACTTAACCCCGATAAACTCCATAAATTAGGCAAAGGACGCTTAGACCTCTATAAAGCCCTTACCTACGAACCCCCAGCAGTACGAATCCAAAACAAACAAATGTTTGATAATAACAACAACATCTGGGAAAGTGGCGACACTATCCGAATCTTTTTAACCCTTAAAAACTACTTAGCAAACACTTATAACTTAAGTGTCCGATTAGAAAGCACTGTGCCCTTTGTGACACCGCTTGCTCCCCTATCTATCCAATACGGTGCTATTGTAACCAACCAACAACAAACGAACAATACCCCCTTTCTACTTTACATTGACCCAGCAGCCCCTAAGGATACTTTAATATGGATTAGAGTTGTTTATCAAGACGGGGCTTACACCGACTGGGAATACTTTCCATTACTCATTAATCCTACTTTCTTAGACCTTCAAGGGAGCCGATTGCTAACCACAGTAAATAACCGCGGCAACTGGGGATACAACGATTACCCTAATAACCAGCAAGGCTGGGGATTGATAATAGACGGTATACGAAACATCCTCACAGAAGGAGGCATCGTAATCGCTTATAAAGATGGAAGGATTTCTAATAATATTCGTTCTAACATCTACGCTCCCAATGAGGATTTCGCACCTCTACAAAATATTTACGAAGTAAAACAGCCAAAGTTAGCCAATCAAGAGATTATTGCTTATTTTGACGACAGCAAAGCACCTACCCCCTTAGATTTGGCTATTAAAGCCCATTATTATGCCTTTTCTACTGCACCAGCAGATCGCTTCTTTATCTTTGAATACCAGATTTACAATAAAAAACTAACCTTCTTAGATAGCCTTTACTTCGCCATCTTCGCCGATTGGTACTTAGGTGCCTTTAGCTTTAATGATTTTGGCAATAGTGACAGTGCACTAAAAATCAGCTATGCTTATGACCCATTAGAAAATAGTTTATATGCAGGAATCGCTGTATTACAAGGCCCCAATGCACCTTTTAGAGCTGCTATCATTAACGGCAGTGACCCTAATATTGATTACAGCCGTAGTAGTAAATGGAGTTGGTTGACAAGTCCTCCACAATGGAAACGCGACACTGTAAACGTACTCCATTTAGTCGGCGTAGGTCCTTTTACCCTATTACCCAACGATTCAGTTAAAATTGCTTTTGCTATTTTAATTGCTGACGACAGTACGCAACTATTTCAACTCTTAGATACAGCAAAAACTTTTTATCACTGTGCAACACGAGAAGACTTAATGGTTTTAGACTTAGGCAATGATACCAGCGTATGCCGTTCTATTACCTTAGATGGTACTATTCCAGGCGGTGTTGTTTATCAATGGAGCCATGGTCCGCAGCAACCTGTTGTAACCATAACGCAGTCAGGAAGCTATCAATTGACTGTAGTGGACAATCAAGGATGCGTACTACAAGACCAAATCAATATCCAAGTAGTTCAACCACCGCAACCTTTATATACCATTACGCCTAAGAAGGCTAATGTTGGCGATACCATTGCCTTCTTTGATGCCAGTCAAAACACAACACAGCGCCTGTGGCAATTCGGAGACGGCTACGGCAGCTATCAAGATAGTACTTACCACGTCTATAGCCAAGCAGGTACTTATCAAGTCCAACTCTATTTAACTAATGCCTATTGCGATACTTCCATTTACGATACCGTTATCATCCGTAACGTATCCAAAGCCCTTTTACCAGAAGAGACAATAAAAATATATCCCAATCCTGTTAGTGATAAATTATTCATTCACCTTCCTTCTCCACAGCCTTTTGAAGTGTTTCTTTATAATATCCAAGGAAAGCTTTGCTTACAAAGACGCTTTGAAAAAGGAAAAGGAAGATTAGAAATGAAAAATCTTCCTTCAGGTATTTACCTTCTAAGAGTCCAATATCATCAGCGTTATCAAATGATAAAACTCTATAAACGGTGACAAAGATAGAATATGTAAAGGTTGCTTATAAGGAACGGGTAGCCTATATTACTTTAAGCCATAAGGAACGAAAAAATGTTTTTGGCTATCCCATGGTAGAAGCATTAAAAAATGCTTTGGAAAAAGTTGCTAAAGAACGACGGGCTAAGGTCGTTGTATTCGCTTCTGAATGTGACGTCTTCTCAGATGGGTATGACTATGCCTACCTTTATAAACTCCAACAATTGGGTGTAAATGAACAAATGGTAGACCTGAACCATTTAGCACAATTGTATTTAATGGTATTTAATTATCCTTTAGTCACTGTAGCACAAGTTTGGGGAGATGTTAAAGGACCTGCAGCTACCCTATTAGCCCTTTCCGATTTTATTTTTTGTTTAGAAGAAGTACAATGGGAATTTACAGATGCCCAATTAGGACTTATTCCCGCTTTTGAAGTTTATTTGTTAAAAATCAAATACAACGTTGCAACAGCACGCTACTTGTTTTTAATGCCTGAAATGCATTCTTCTATTGACTTAGCACGCATGGGTATTCTATATAAATTGTTCACCGATAAAGAAACCTTGATAGAAGAAAGTGAACAATTCATTCAAAAACTTCTAACTCAAAACTCTTTGACTTCTATGCAATTTATCAAGCGGATGTCTTTAGATATGCAACAAATGGCGGTTAATCAGGCGCTTCATTTAAGTTTAAAAATGGGAGCAAAAGCAAGATTAACCGATGAAGGGAAATTAGCAATTGTTGCACGGCTAAAGCAACAAAAATTAGAGTGGTGATAGTAAAAAGTTTTTGTTGCTTTATAAAAAGTTGTCTACATTTGAAAAGCATTTTCAATCTTAAGATAGTAATACTATGAGAAGCGCTATTTTTTTTATTGTAGGGTGGTTATGGCTTTATGCCCAGGAAATTACGGTTGCTATTGCCCCAGAAGTTGCACAAAAGCACAAGATTCCATTAAAAGTCCGTAAAGGCACTTTAACAACATTAAGAAGTTATGAACATCATCCTGACCCCAACGTTGTAGATTATCGTTTTTCATTGCAGCGGATTGACCATCCTGTTGACCCTGCTTTAGCAGCAGTTAAAGCCCATTATACGGCATTAAAAAAACAAGCGAAAGCAGAAGGAGGCCTTTCGGAAATCCTTCAAAAGACGGCACAAATTCAACCTGTTATAGGTGCTAGCTTTGCAGGAAACCAGTTTGACGGCTCAACACCACCCGATAATACTATCGCCATCTCTAACGGGGGTATTATTGTTACTGTGGTTAATTCCAATATCGCTTATTACAATACTTCAGGTACTCAATTGTATTCGTCTTCTTTGGCAGCATTTTACAACAACAACTACACGGCATTCCTTTATGACCCCTTAGTGCTTTATGACCCCCAAATAGACCGCTTCATCATGGTAGTACTTCATGGTTCAGACCCACAAACTTCAAAAGTGCTATTAAACATTTCTAAAACCAATGACCCAACCCAAGGGTGGTGGGTATATGAAATCTCAGGCGACCCCGCAGGTTTAGGTAGATGGTTTGACTACCCCAAATTAGGAGTCTCTACAGATGATATTTTCATTACAGGAAATCTATACAATGCGAATAATCAATTTCAAGAAGTTATCATCTTCCAAATTAGCAAAAATTCCGTTATCAATGGAGGGAACATACAAGGTGTCTACTTTACGCAATTACAAAATAGCCCCTTTACCCTCTTGCCTTTAACAGGCGCTAACGGAAACTATGGACCTCCTTATTACTTAGTTTCTGTAAACCCCCAAACCGATGCTATTTATGTTTATGAAGTGACCGATAGAGCAACAGGTAATCCAGTGATTAACGCTTATACAATCTCTAATGTGAGCATTAACATTGCTATTGGAGGGGATGCTGTGCAAAAGGGAACGAATGTAGTGTTAGACGTAGGAGATACGCGTGTCTTAAGCGGTTTTTATCACAATGGCATAGCCCATTTCGTACATAATAATATTTTTGACCCCCAAATAGGCTATAATGGAGTTGCATATCATAGAGTTACTATTAGTACCTTACAAGCGAGTTCTGCTGTTTATGGGGATGCTAATGTAGACTTTGCTTATCCTGCTATTGCATGGATGGGAACAAATCCTAATGACCAAACTGTAGCGATTAACATTTTAGCTTCGGATGCGCAGTCGTATCCTTCCCATTTAGTGATGATTGTTGAAACCAATATGAACAATGCTATATGGACTCTAGTGAAAGCAGGAGAGCGTTTTGTGGATTATTTAGCAGCACAAAGCAACGGAGTAACACGTTGGGGCGACTACACAGGAATAACAAGGAAATACAACGCTTCTGTCCCAGAGGTTTGGGTAGCGGGGCAATACGGTGCCTCCGTAGGACAATATAATGCCTTTAATACATGGATTGCCCAAATCTTCCGCAGCGACTTAGCAAGTACAGCAACCGCGCAGCCTGCTACAGTAATTCATCTGTATCCTAATCCTGTACCTCAATGGTTTACTTTAAGTTTTTCGCTTAACGAGCCTCAATGGATTACGATTGCTGTTCAGGATGTACAAGGGCGTGAGGTTGCCCTTCTGTTGCAGGACCGTCTACACCAAGGAACTCACCAACTCCGCTTTGACCTTAACGCCCTCGCAAAAGGAACCTATGTATTAACCATACAAAACCATGAAGGGAAAATTGTGGCTTATAAAACCTTTATTGTGGATTAGTTTGCTTTTGTTTATGGCACACGATTGCAATAAAAAAGAGCATTCTAAGCAAACGCTTCCATCTACTACAGCCAAAGAAGCAGGACAACAGGGAAAACCCGCTAAAGGAATTCACCCTCAACAAGCTCCTAAGCATCACGCCCCTAATCAAGAAGAAATAGACAGCATAAAACAACACTACAGAAATAAAAAATAGAAACAAGCCTTAAAAAAACTCCCCACCTTTTGCAAAATGAGATAATCTTTTCTCCTTTCTTTAAAAACGGCTTATTAGCACGAAACATTGCAAAAGAAGTTAACGTATAACAATGAAAAACCTTCTTCTTATGCAACACTAAAAAGAGGGATTTTTCTTTGTGTAACAGTTATTACGCTGTATGCGCAAAACGTAGGTATCGGCACACCAACCCCTGATGCCTCGGCAATCCTGGAGTTAAGTGCTACGGACAAAGGGCTTTTAGTACCTCGTTTGACAACAGCACAACGCAATGCTATTGCTGCACCTGCAGAAGGCTTAATCATCTATAACTTAGATACCAAATGCCTTGAAGTGTATAGCGATACCATGTGGGTGAACTTATGTCAGACCTGTACTTCTACTCCGCCACCGCCTAATATCAACGGACCAACGGAAATTTGCTTCAGAGAAAACTATGCATTTTGGGGTTCTGGTGCCCCCTCAGGCGCTATTTACGTATGAACAACCCCCAACGGCACTACACCTATACGGGCGATACGCTAAAAGTCATCAATGCCTCTTCTGCAGACACAGGCTGGTACTACCTGCACTACTATTGGAACGGCTGTTAATCCTTAATAGATTCCCTCCACGTGATAGAATCTCAAGCCACATGGACCGCTATGACCACTTATCCTGCTGGTGGTATCCCCTACGATGGCTCTTTTCGATTTACCTTTGAAGGCGGTACTTTCGTCTATATTGGCGGCGGACACTCTAACTGCCCTTGTTGTTCTCCTAAGTACCTTGAAATGCGTCGTTTTGCAAAAGCTACAAGAGGAGGATGGCAATTAAGAGCAAGCGTCCCTGCTGCTGCCGCCCCCATCATCGCTAATCCTGTCTAACATCAACGGAAAAGCCTGCGCCATCGGAAGCGACTACTACCTATGGGAATACGACATCGCTACCGACACATGCAGCCGTAAATGCAGCGTACCTGCCAGCCTCCTCCCAGGTATATCCGCCGCCTATAACAACGAAGCCTTCTTCATAGACCTTAAAAGCCAATTGGCGTACAAATAACCCCCCTAAACCCTACGGTCAGGACAAGTTCATTGTAAATCTCAAAACAAAGTTCTTAAATCCACTCTGAGATTCCGCACCTTATGGCTTGGAATGACGCATACTAATGGAATGGTGCGTATAACCTTAAGTGCAAACGACACAAAAGCTGCAGATTACACACATAAAACCAACAACCACAAAAGTTCCCTACACGCGGCAACAGTAGCGTCATGCCGAACATACGTGAGGCATCTCTTTTTAGAAAGTCCAGAGACTCTAAAAGTTCTCATGAGTTTTCAGTAGAAAATCACACGAAAAAAAACGCACTGAGATTCCTCGCCTTCGGCTCGGAATGACGCACGCAAGACGGAAAGACGCACATAACCCAAACCCAAACAACGCAGAAACCGTAAACTGCACGCATAAACTCAACAACGCCAGAAACTCCCCGCAGGGCGGAGGCTGCCGCGTCATGCCGAGCGAAGCCAGAGCATCTCTTTAGGAAACTTCAGAAACTCCAAAAGTTTCCACAGTTTCCAAAGTAGAAAAGGAAATAAACCTACTTGAACTTTATTACTCATTTATTT
>WFXK01000364.1 GCA_015490695.1 Bacteroidota bacterium
CGACAAACGCTCCCATAACCGCCACTGCCCCCCTTCATAATACGACGGCAACTGCCCCCATACCCACGAAACAATAAAACAAAAAATGTGCCACCTCACCGCTGCTTCGCCTTAAGCTCCCTCAACTTCGCCCGAGTATAAGCGGTCAACACTAAACGCGCACTAATTTCTGCTTGTTCATATAACAACGTATCCCAATGCGCCGTCCCCTTCCATAACTCCTCCTTCAACGCCATCAAAGCCTCTATACTATACCCACTAAGCTCCGCTACAAAAGTCTTAACAGCCTCATCTAAAGCAGAAGGCTCTACTACTTCGTCAAAAAACCCCACTTGCTTGCACCACTGAGCATCATACCATCGCGTTGGCGTCAATGCCATCTGCCCAAAGTACTTAACCCCAATCTTACGCTTTACAGCAGGAGCAATCACAAACGGACCTATGCCTATCGCTAACTCCGATAACCTTAATGCCGCCTTTTGCGAAGCCACGACATAATCCATCGCAGCAATCAGTCCTACACCACCACCTACCGCCTTGCCCTGAATCCTCCCCACAACAGGCTTACCACAACTGCGCATCGCATTAATCACCTTAGCAAAACCAGAAAAAAAACGCTTACCCCCTTCAAAGTCCCCTACAGCTAATAATTCATCAAACGATGCACCTGCACAAAACACCTTACCCTCACTCTGTACAACCAACACATGAACCCCTTCCTCCTTCGCAACCTCCTCTATCGTGTTCGCTAACCCCTCCAATAACGACAAAGGCAAAGCATTCGCTGAAGGATGATAAAACGTAATATAAACAACCTTTCCCTCTGTACGTGTCTGAATCCTTCCTTCCATGCAAGCAAATCTACAGACACCACTTAGAAATTCAAAACCGCCAAGACTCCCTATCACCACGCTGATAACCCCTGTAAAGCGCCATCGCTATCAATAAATGCAATAAACCAAAAGTCACCCTATCCCAAAAAGGACTATCCAACCAACGAACAAACTTTATCAAAACATACCGAAAGGGATACAAACCCTCTAATATCCAACGCTTCAACCATGAATAGCGAATAGGTTGCTGTAATCCTCTTTCCTCAAGCAATCGCTGACAAGCCATCACCTGCTTTTTCCTTGCCAACCAACGAACCAAATCCGTAATATGACATTCATAATGCAGCACCTTAGGCATTAATAAAAGCAAAATCCGCCCTCCTTTATCACGAAAACGCCGAGCAAAATCCCAATCTTCAAAACCAAAAACAAAAGCTTCATCAAACCCGCCAACCTCCCAAAAACGCTCTTTAGATAATAAATAAATACCCCCAATTCCTTCTACCTCACATAATGTCCACTCTTTATAATTTAAAGACTTCTTACAACGAACTTTACCTTCCAAAGATAAAAATCCGTAATGCTGTAGAAAACGATGAAAATTTGTCCCTTTTATCTTTTCTTCTATCTTAGGATGAATATCCCAATTAAACAAAATACAATCTTTATAAAAACGTTTAAGACATTCCAAACCTGCTTCTAAAAGCGGCTTCTCTACCCACATATCATCATCCATAAACAACACAAAAGCATGTTTTGCTTTTTTTGCACCTAAGTTCCTCGCAGCAGAAACCCCCTTTCCTTCGTTATAACAATAATGCACCCTATCTAACTTTGGGAAATCCTCCAAATCCACTTGCTTATTATCTACAATTACCCAAATATCTGCCCCATAATCTGCTGTAGCCCTATGAATCTGCTTTATTACTTCACTAACGTAAGGGTGCCGCGCTATGGTAGGAATAACCACCGATAACATACCAAAGCAAAATAAAGAAAGATGTTGGGTTTGGCTGCTACAGACACTCCACTTAAATTTGCCTGCTATGCGACTTCTATGGCTCAGTTGTCTCATCACTTACCTATGGGCTCAAGTCTCCCCCTATGAACTAAGCCTCAGTGCAGAAGACTACAATCAAGTGCTCTTAGCACAACAATACATGGAAGAAGAAGAATACCAAAAAGCCTTAGACCTTTTTTTAAAAGTTGCCCAAAAAACCACTCCCCATAATACGCCTTTCCTCTACCTTAGTATCGCTAAAGCATTTGCCCAATCAGGAAAAGCCCAAGAAGGCATCCGTTACTTCCAAAAAGTCTATAAAAAGCACCGCCACTTTGTTCCGCTTGTAGCACAAGCTTACTTACACCACACCATGGGCAATCTTTCCAAAACCAAAGAAC
>WFXK01000365.1 GCA_015490695.1 Bacteroidota bacterium
GGGTTTGTTTAAAGGCTAAATTACCAACGACTTCGGGGTATTGTTCATCGGTGGTGTTTTTCCTTCGGGCTTCGCCTTGGATATAAAGGACAATGGGTTGGTCTGAGGCGCTATGAAAGACCGTAATGCTTTTTTTGAATTTTCCTGGTCGTCCTTGGGAGTTATATTTTACGAGGATGGAGCCGCTACCGCCAGGAGGAATGGTGTCTCTTGTCCATTGCGGTGTCGTACAACCGCAAGAGGGTTTCACGCGGGTTAACCATACCGGTTTATCCCCCGTATTTTTAAATTTAAAGGTATACTCTACAATTTTTCCTTCGTCAAAGACTCCGAAATCATGGACAGTCTTTTCAAAAGTAATTTGGCTATAAGCAACTACTATGCACATCCATGTCAGTATAACGCCCCGCATAAGTGCTTCCTTTTTTGATTGAGCAAATATAGAGGAATTTCTCAAAACTTACAAAGTAAAGGCGATGTAGAAAATTTTTGCTCCTTGACGCAAAAAAGTTCGTTCATATCCGGTAATAATAGTATTGAGGTCATCTTTCAAAGGAGAGCGATATAAGTCTTCTGTTTTTGCAAGGATTTTCCCTCCCACTTCTTGGATAGCTTCTAAGGAAAAGTAATAAAGTTTTTCGTTATCGGTTTTCAAAAATAGGGTTCCTTGGGGATGTAGAAGTTTTTTATAAAGTTTTAGATAGTTTGGGTGGGTCATTCGGTTTTTTGCTCGTTGCTTTTTCGGGTGGGGGTCAGGGAAGGTTAACCAAAATTGATGAATGGACTGAGGAGGAAAATAGGTTTCTAATTGGGCAATAGCACATTGCAGAAAGCGTACATTAGGGATTTTAAATAGGAAAGCTGCTTTAGCAGCGAAGTATAGGCGAGCAGAACGGAGTTCCACACCTATCCAATTCCATTTAGGGCGACGTAGCGCTGCTGTGATAATAAATTCCCCCTTAGCCGTCCCTAACTCCAACACAAGCGGGTAAGTGTTATTAAAAACCCTATACCAATCTTTGTTTTGTAAATATTGCTTATGAACAACATGCGGATAGCGGTCGTAAACCTTAATTTTATAAGATTTACGATACATCCAATAAAAGATTGTTTTGTAATGGATTGTCTTCTAAAAGCAATTTTGCTAAGGAACGCCGACTTAATACCTGTCGTATGGCATCTATATGAGCCGAATGATGGGTATCAGAGCCTAAGAAGTCAACCCATAGCTCCTTTGCAATTTCAATAGCCATTTTACGAACTGGTTCACCATAACGTCCCGCAAAAGAACTCCAATTTAATTGAAAGTGTACTTGATATTCTTCTTTTAGCGCTTTGAGCCATGGTTTATTACAGTAAAGATAGCGTTCAGGGTGGGCTAATACAGGGTAAATGCCTCTTCTACGTAAAAGATATAGAAACATCTGAAGTTGGTGTTGATTAGGGGGGATGATCATGGGTAGTTCAAATAAAAGATAGGGTGGGGAGCTGAAGGTGATTAAAGGTTTATCGTTTTTTACTGCTTCAAAAAGCGTGTCTTCTAAATAGTATTCTGCTGCCCAATGTAGTTGAAATCCCTTAGGAATAAGCGGTTTTATTCGGTTATAGGCATTTTGAATGGTTTGTTGGTTGTTATTATAGTAACCGGGTAAGATATGGGGGGTTGTAATCGCTGCTTTAAATCCCAATTGCATCAATCCCTTTATAAGGGCAATGGAATCCGCTTCCGATGAAGCGCCATCATCTATACCAGGTAATAAATGGGAATGAAGGTCTACTTCCAAGGTTAAGGGATAAGCGTTTCTACGGAAAAAGGTAAGCATGTCAACGATGGGTTATCCAATGCCAAAGCCGTTTATGGAAGGGTTCCTTGCCGTCTTCGCTAACATAATAACGGTAGGCTTTGTAATAACGTCCATAATAACGATAACCGTAGTCGCCATAACCCGAGTGTAAATGTTTAGCGTCGTTCAAAACTAAATACACATTACCCCAATGGAAGTCTTGTTGTAATTTTTTCAAGGTTTCTAAAAATCGGATATGGGAATAGCGCAGACGTACAATGTACAGAAACACATCGCTTATAGGGATAATAGGGGCAATATCTCTTACAATTCCCACAGGAGAGCTATCTATGACGATGTAGTCGTATTGTTCTTTTAGGCGTTCTAATAGTTGGAATACTTCTTTAGAGGCGATGATTTCTGCTGCATGAGGTACTGTAGTTCCTGCAGGAACAAAATATAAGTTTTTGATTCCTGTGTCATAGATGATTTCTTCCATAGCGACTTTTTTTGCGACATAGTCAGTAATCCCTGGCACAGCGGGTTGTTGGAGAAAGGTATGCAGATTGGGTTTTCTAATATCCATGTCTACAATAGCAACCGACTTTTCTAATAAAGAGTAGGCGGCGGCTAAGTTAACGGAAATGAAGGACTTCCCTTCACCACTTACAGAAGAGGAGATTAAAATCGTTGCTCCTTTGCCTTCTTGTCGTTTCCCCGCTATAAGAAATTCTACATTAATACGTAGGTTTCTAAAAGATTCTGTAATAGCCGAACGCGTTGAATATAATACAGGTAGTATCGTTGCAATTTCCTTTTCTTTTTTCCCGCGATAACGAATGATTTCTCCCATAATAGGATTTTGCACATGGCGCTCAATATCTTCTTTGGATTCTATTCGTTTACGTAAGACTTCTCTTAAGATAGCTAAAAAGATGCCAGTGATGATGCTACCAATGAAGCTTGAAAGCCATACGACTTTTCTTTGGGGTTCAATAGGTTGGGAAGGGGGTTGCGCTCGGTTAATAATGCGGCTGTCAGATACCAAAGAAGCCATTGCCATTTCTGCTTGAAACCGCAAACTCAATAAATCCTCATAAAGCTTACTATTGGTTTCATATTCTCTCTTAACCGCATGAAAAGTCCGCTCAATCTCAGGAGAACGTAAAACCTCTGTTTCAATCCGATAAATACTGCGCTTTAATTGCATTTGCTGATTTTGTAAGGCTTCTTCATACTGCTCTATCGCTCTATAAAGACTCTCTTTAAGCCAATGAATCGTTTGCCGCACATTCCTCAATTGTCTTGAGTTTGGCGTATGTAGATTTTGCAGCCTAAAATGGCGCTGTAATGCCTTGTCTAATTGCTCCAACTGCTTTATAATCGCAGGAGGAATGTTTTCCGCGACAAACACCGATAAACGAGACGGATATAAACTATCTTTGGGCATGCCGATAGTCGCCTTTAAAGCACTTTTTAACATCGCTAACTCAAATAACTGTAATTCTACTTGACTTAATTGGTCTTCTAATTCCAACAATTTAGAGATATTAACACTTTTTCTTGCTTCAAAAACAGGGAGTTTACGACTGCTTTCAAAGAGCTCTAATTTGGCTTCAGCTCTTAGTAAACTAAGACGAACTTTATTCAAAGCAGTATCTAAAAAAGCAATACGTTTTTCGAAAACAGCTTTTTTAACTTGTAATTCATCTTCCAAGTATTGTTCACAAACTACATTTAAGATTTCTGCAGCCCGTTCTGGATGAGTATCTATAAAGAAAAGATTATAGACATTGCCACCTGCTGTTGTTACTTGTAGATGTTGTTTAATGTATTGAATCCAATAAGTAGAATCGTGGACTACTATTTTATAGGTGATAGGATAGACAGAGATTGCATCGGTATTTAGATAAACGGAGAAGCCAAGGGAATCAGGGATTTGAAGATAATGGTTTTGGATAGCAACTGCGATAGCTTCGCTTTTATCGGGGAATTGGATAGCGATTTGCTTAGGGTTTTCGCATTGAATAAAGATGGGTCGGTTATAATAAGGAAATTGCTTAGGGTTTTTTACAATGGCTTTAATCCATGGTTTTCGCCATAATTCGTATTTTCCTAATTTCCCGACACTATAGTATTGTGCACTTAGTTGGGCTTGGCGAATGACCTTTTCTAAAAGCACTTGGGATTTGAAAAATTCTATATTGCTTATGGCTTCGTCGGCTAAGGCTAAAGCTTTCTCTTCTTTTTCTCCCATAAATAAAGTGCGAAAAGCAATACTCATACTGGCTTGTGCTCTGTATAAAGGAATTTTATAACGTAAATACAACCATGCTGCTGTAATACCGATTAAAAAACTTCCAACAATCCACCATTTACCTTTCCATAAGATAGTTAATAGCTGTTGTAGAGAAAAACCTTCATAGGTATCGCGGTACATTTATCGTCGTGTTATGTTTTGAATTAAAAAGTAATAACCTGGGATAATGGCTAACAAATTTATTAAAGCCAAATAAGGACGCAATTCTGTAAGAAGATATTGGATTCCTCGGGGTTCTATATAAATTAAATCATCGGCATGGACGATTAAAGCAGCGTGTTCTAAGGCTTCTATTTTTTTGAGATTGACCCATATAACGGTGGGGTGTTGCAAATTCCCACGAATGATTTTTACAAAACGGATTTTATCTAATTGCCTTACACCTCCTGCCATTGCTAATACTTCTACCAAGTGAGTGCGTTCTCTGGGGAGTTGAACAACAAAAGCATTATCGGCTTTATATACATAAACCCTTAAAGAAGTTACTTGAAGGTCCACACGCGCTTCTTTATAAAGTCGTTGGTATAAACTTTCTATTTTTTCTGCTGCCTCTCGTAAAGTTAATCCTTCTACATGGACAAAACCAATTTCAGGCAATAAAATATTTCCCTCTACATTCACTTTTAATTCTAACTGTACCTGCGTAGGAACATCCAAGGCTTGTTGTCCGACACCGCTTAATGTTCTTCCTGCAAAATCAAAAGGAAATCCAATACCATAGAATTTTAAAACATCACCTACCCGAATCCGATATTGATAGGGTTTTAACACTAAAGCGCTATCCAACGTATAAAAAACAAAGGGTTCACCACTTTTTTTTAAAAGTCGCCGATAGTATCGTTCACTACGAAAACGGAAAGGCAAGTTTTTTTCTACATAACAACTGCTAAGGACAAAAAGAAAAAGAAGAAATTTAATATTTCGCATATTGTTGGAAGTTTCGCAATCCTTCTTCTAAAAATGCTTTGTAGCGTTCTATAGATAGTTCAAAAGCCATGGGTTCGGTTAAGGGGTGTAAATCAAAATCTGTGATAACATAATAAGGTTGGGCATTGGTGTGAAACAAACTATCTTGAATATGCAGCCACCAATCGCCAATCGTTTTTAATTTTTTCCCATCTGCCGTAAAACGAGGTTTTTCTAAGGGATAACGGTCATCTACAAAAAGACTAACCATCACAAAAGACTCTTGTAAAAGTTTTTTAATTTCCGGATGGCTCCACACATTACTTTCTACTTGACGGCAGTTTACACAAGTGTGCCCTGTGAAGTCAATAAAAAGGGGTTTTTGAACTTGTCGGGCGTAGGCTCTTGCTTCGTCCAAGTCGTAAAAAACACAAAAGCCTTCAGGAGTGTCCTTAGCAAATAAATCGGCATATTTTCTTGGTAATTGACAAACAGGATGTTGTGCCGAAGTTGTCGTTGTACTACTTAAAACCCGTACGCCTATGTCGGGATTAACGGGGGGTAAAAAGCCAGATAGAAACTTCAAAGGTGCTCCCCAAAGCCCAGGGAGCATGTACAACACAAACCAAAAACTAAACATGGCTAATAGCAACCGTGGTACAGAAATCCCTTCTAAAGGTGGTTCGCCCTTCATACGAATAAAGCCCAAATAATAAAGTCCTAACATTGTAAACAATACAATCCAAGCAGAAAGGTAAATTTCCCTATCTAAAATGCCCAAATGCCAAACTAAGTCGGCATTGCTTAAGAATTTTAGCGAAAGGGCTAATTCTAAGAATCCTAAGGAGACTTTTACGGTGTTGAGCCAAGCACCGCTGCGGGGTAAACGTTCCAAAGCTCTTGGAAAGAGCGCTAATAATCCAAAAGGCAAAGCAAAGGCTAAACCAAAGCCCAACATCCCAACTAAGGGAGCTAAGCGCTCACCACTTGCCGCATCTATTAAAATCGTCCCTACTAACGGACCTGTACAAGAGAAGGAGACCAATACTAAGGTCAAAGCCATAAAGAAAGTACCTACAATGCTTCCTAAGGTGGCATAACGGTCTAATGCGGTTGCCCACGAAGAAGGTAGCTGTAACTCAAACCAACCTAAGAACGAAAGCCCAAATAAAAATAACAAAACAAAAAAGAATAAATTCAACCATGGATTAGAAGCCATTGCATACATTGCCGTTGCCCCAAAAAAGATGGTAACAATTAACCCTAAAACGACATAAATAAATAGAATAGAACCGCCATAAAGAAA
>WFXK01000366.1 GCA_015490695.1 Bacteroidota bacterium
GCTATACTCCTTCTTGAAACTACTACTTTAGTCATTTTACTAATGTTCCTCCATTTACGTCATCGCTGGCTACGCTATGGACTAATCCTGCTCTTTCTAGCAACGTTTACCATACAGACAAAAGACGTTCTTCTTCCTCTTTTAAAATTAAAAAAAGAAGAACTTACTTTGCCCTCCCTAAAAGGAAAGACTCTATACTGGGGAGATGAACTTTACTTTTATTTACAAGATTCTGTAATAGTCTGCAATTATGGAGCTGAAGCACCTTTTGTACGCTTTTGGTATTTAGCTTCTTCTAAGCGTTTAGAAACTTGGTTTATCCAATGGTATAAAAATCCTGCCCAATGGATTATAGACAAGGAAGGATTATTTGAACAACTAAAAAATAAACTTCCTTTGTTTGCGGAAAGTTACACCCTTTTTCAAAAAAGGGATGAGTTAGTTATTTATCAATATAAACCATTTCGGTGCCATGACGCAGGAACAAGCCGCTAAACGAATAGAAGAATTGATTAAAGAGATTCATTATCATGACTATCTATATTACGTAAAGGGCGAACCTGAAATTAGTGATGAGGCGTACGATGCTTTAGTTCTGGAGTTAAAACGGCTTGAGGAGCGGTTTCCTCAGTTGCGTCGTCCTGATTCTCCAACGCAACGCGTAGGCGGTACCATTAGTAAAACCTTTCCTGTCTTTCGCCATAAAACCCCCATGCTTAGCTTAGATAACGCCTATTCCTTAGAAGAACTTCAAGCCTTCCATGAACGCATCCTTAAAACCTTAGGACATGAAAACTTCACCTACATCGCCCAATTAAAGATTGATGGGGTTTCTTTGAGCGTTCACTATCAACAGGGGATTTTATACGAAGGCGTTACCAGAGGTGACGGCATCCAAGGCGACGCCATCACCCCCAACGTTAAAACCATTAAATCGCTGCCGCTGAGCATCCACCCCTTTACCCAACACTTCCCTAACTACTTTGAAGTCCGAGGAGAGGTCTATATGACCAACCAACGATTTGAAATGCTAAACAAAGAACGAGAAAAACAAGGGCTTTCCCCGTTTATGAACCCAAGAAACGCCACAGCAGGCACTTTAAAACTTCAAGATGCTGCAGAAGTCGCCCGTAGACACCTACAATTCTGGGCTTATCAATTGATTAACTATGATGAATCGTTTTCGCTTCCTGATTCCGATTACGAACAAATGCAACTTTTACGTCAATGGGGCTTCCCCACTATGCCCTATGACCGCCACTGCAAAACCTTGGAAGAAGTTCAACAATACATTGCCTACTGGAGTGAACACCGCCACGAATTAGACTTTCAAATTGACGGTATTGTTATAAAAGTTAATGAGCATTCTTTACGGGCAGTTTTAGGAGAGACCTCCAAGGGGCCTCGCTGGGCAATCGCTTATAAGTTCCCCGCAGAAAAAGCCATAACCCAATTGCAAGATGTCGTCTTCCAAGTCGGTAGAACAGGATTTATCACTCCCGTAGCTCAATTAAAGCCCGTATTAATCGCAGGTACAATTGTTAAACGCGCTTCTTTGTATAACTTTGATGAGATTAAACGTCTGGGATTACGATTAAAAGACACGGTAGAAGTAATCAAAAGTGGTGAAATCATACCGAAGATTGTTCGGGTAGTTGCCCATGCCCCTGATGGAAAACCAATTGAAATCCCTGAAAAATGCCCTGTTTGTGGAGCAACCTTAGAGCATCCTGAAGGGGAAGTAGGCTATTATTGTCCTAATATAGAGTGTCTTGCGCAACGCATTGCCCGTTTAGAACACTTTGCCTCTCGTAAAGCTATGAACATAGAAGGCTTAGGAACGCAAATTATTAAACAACTGGTCGCCCATGAATTAGTTAAAGTTCCAGCTGATTTATACGAACTAAAAGTAGAGGATTTACTTCCTTTAGAGCGTTTTGCAGAAAAGTCAGCACAGAACCTTATTCAAGCCATTGAACGCAGTAAACAAGTTCCTTATCCTCGGGTGCTTTATGCCTTAGGTATACGCCACGTAGGAGAAGTCGTAGCGAAATTGCTTGCCCAACACTTCCCCTCTATTGAGCAATTAAGAGCTGCTTCCATAGAAGACTTAGAAAATATTCCAGAGATTGGACCCGTGATTGCCCGCAGTGTATTTAATTATTTACACACGCCAGAAAATTGGCGACACATTGTACGATTACAGGCACATGGTTTACAACTGCAGTGGGAACCTCCCCAACAACCTCAAGACCAACCTTTAAAAGGTTTAAAAGTGCTTGTTACAGGTACGCTTCCCAACATGAGCCGAGAAGAAGTGAAAACATGGTTAACCTCCTTAGGCGCTACCTACGCCAGCAGTGTCTCTAAACAATTAGACGTTTTGATTGTAGGCGACAAACCCGGTGCATCTAAAATCAAAAAAGCGCAACAATGGGGCATTCCAATGCTTTCCTTAGAAGAATTCAAAAAGCAATATCTCGGATAAATTCTTTTACCTTTGCCGCTATGCGTTTTTTATGTCTTCTAAGTTTTGTTATTGTCTTCGCACAAAATCCCTTTGAACAAATAGATGCTTTACTACCCACGCCGAACGTTTATCGCGATGCCTCAGGCGCACCAGGACCACAATATTGGCAACAACAAGCCGATTATCTCATCCATGTTAAACTCATAGATTCCTTCCCACAACCTCGCCTGCAAGGAAAAGTGGTTATTACCTACCACAACAACGCCCCAAGAGCACTCCAATACCTATGGATACAATTAGACCAAAATATTTTTCATCCTCATTCGTTGTCAGTACAAACACAAGTTAAAAAACCACCTGCATTGTTACCTATAGGAAAAGAGGCACAAACCATTGAAGCATTATTACGCCCGCCTTTCCAAGGTGGCTATCGCATCCATAAAGTGCTTTTAGAAAAAAACAAAGCCCGCTATCATATTTACGATACCATGATGCGCATTGATTTACCCCAGCCATTAAAGTCAGGCTCAAAAACTACTATTACTATTGTTTATGATTATTTTATCAATGATGCTACAAAAGGTGGACGCTCAGGATACGAATACTTTGAAAAAGATAAAAATTATTTGTTTGTCATCGCTCAGTTTTATCCGCGCATGTGCGCTTACACTGACGTTCGTGGCTGGCAAAATAACCCCTATATCGGTAGAGGAGAATTTGCTTTAGAATTCGGAAACTACGAAGTGTTTATTGATGTTCCTGATAATTATGTCGTCGCCGCCACAGGTGTTTTGCAAAATCCAGAAAAAGTATTAGCGCCTAAACAACGACAACGATTAGAAAAAGCCTTAAAAAGCGAAGAACCTGTATTTATTATCACACCAGAAGAAGCGAAAGCAAATGAAAAAACAGCGGCACAAGGCAGAAAAATATGGCATTATAAAGCAGAGAAAGTACGAGACTTTGCCTTTGCTGCGTCTAAAAAATTTATTTGGGACGCATCAGGAGTTACTATTCAAGGAAAACGTATTTTAGTTCAAGCCCTTTATCCTAAGGAAGCCCTGCCCCTATGGCAAGAATATGCAAATCATGCCGTAAGACACGCATTAAAAACCTATTCTAAGTATGTTTTGCCCTATCCTTATCCCCATGCTACGGCAGTTCATGGTCCTGTCTGGGGAATGGAATATCCGATGTTGGCATTCTGCGGCGGAAGACCCGACGAAGACGGCTACGCAACCAGCTACCTAAAATATTCAACCATTTCTGTCATCATCCACGAAGTAGGACACAATTGGTTCCCAATGATTATTAACAACGATGAACGGCAATGGGCATGGCTAGACGAAGGACTAAACTCCTTTGTAGAGTTCTTAGCCGAAATGGAATTTGAACCTTGTTATTATGTTCGTCGCGGTCCTGCTTCCCGGGCAATTCCTTATATGAAAAAAGAGGATGACCAACCTATCATGACCCGCCCCGAAGAAATCGTAGAATTAGGAAACAACGCTTATACAAAAGTCGCAGCAGCATTAACCGTTTTAAGAGAAACTATTTTAGGAAGAGAACGTTTTGACTCCGCTTTCCAAGCTTATGCACGTCGTTGGGCATTTAAACGTCCAGAACCTGCCGACTTCTTTAGAACCATGGAAGATGTCTCAGGACAGGACTTAGATTGGTTTTGGCGAGCATGGTTCTTTTCTACAGACCACGTAGACATCGCCCTAACAAGTGTACAAGGCTACCCCTTAGATGAAAAAACCTATTCAGATTACCACCGCTCTTTCACTAAACCTATTACCTTGATAAAAAACCTTCAACAAAATCTCTCTTTCTACCGTAACGATGCCCCAAAAGACTGTATTGAATACAGAGATACCTTACAAAATCCATCCACAGCACAAAGCAAACACTATCTTTATTTACTTACTTTTGAAAATCGTGGTGGGATTGTTATGCCGCTGATTTACCGCATTTATTACGAAGATGGCACAACGGAATTGGTTCGTGCTCCTGTAGAAGTTTGGTTAAAAAACCCAAAGCGCGTTCAGCGTAGTCACATCACTACAAAACGCATCGTAGGGGTTTGGTTAGACCCTTACGAAGAAACCGCAGACGCCGACACCGATAACAACTGGTGGGGAATCGTCCATTAAAACCATGAGCAAAGCATTGGTCATCATCCCAACCTATAACGAAAAAGAAAACATCCAAGCCCTCATTGAAACCATCTTCTCTTTACCTGAACCCTTTGATATTTTAATCGTTGACGACAACTCACCTGACGGCACAGCACAAATCGTAAAACAACTCCAAAACAAATACCCCCAACGACTATTTTTAGAAGTTCGTCCTGAAAAACAAGGTTTAGGCATGGCTTATCTACACGGATTCCAATGGGCATTGCAAAGAAATTACGAATACATCTTCGAAATGGATGCGGACTTTAGCCACGACCCCAAAGATTTAATCCGTCTATATCAAACAACAAAAAAAGGTTATGACTTAGTTATCGGTTCTCGTTATGTAAATAACTTAGTCAATGTGGTCAATTGGCCTATGGGTAGAGTGCTTTTAAGCTATTTTGCCAGTAAATACGTGCGTTTTATCACAGGCATGCCGATTTATGACACCACTGCTGGTTTCAAATGCTACCGAGCCCGCGTATTAAAAGCCATTTTACAACACCCACCCCGATTCGTAGGTTACGCCTTCCAAATTGAAATGAAATTCCGTGCATGGAAATATGGTTTTAAAATTAAAGAAATCCCTATTGTGTTCACCGACAGAAGAGCAGGAACTTCAAAAATGAATAAAAAAATTATTCGTGAGGCTATCTTTGGGGTTATAAAGATGAAAATTGCATCTTGGTTTAGGAAATATGAGGTACCTGCTGATTAGTTTCTTGTTGTTCGTAGCTTGTACTTCTTCTGAACGGCGGCGTGCATTGATTGAAAGAGCACCAACGTTCGCTATAGAAGCCCATGACGCCCGAGGTAGCAAACTCCGCTTTGAACATCCCCCACAACGCTTCATCATCCTAAGCCCCGAAATCGCTGAAATCTTCTACTATTTCAACGCACAAAACACTGTGGTTGCCACCTCCTCCCTATGCAAACACTTCGGCTTTTTAGAAGACGTCCCTACTATAACCACCTTCCCCTCTTTAGCTATTGACACCATCCCCCACTTCCAACCCCATTGCATCCTACTTAGCGGCTACTTCTACTCAGAAAACGACGCTAATCAAATTCAAGAATACCTACAAATTCCTGTCTTCTTCTACTTTCCAACAGACTTAAAAAGTATGAACCAACAAATTTTCCAAATTGGGAAATTACTTGGAGACACCATTACCGCTCGGGCTATCTACGACACTATAACAACCACCTTGAAACATATAGAAAAAACGCTTAAAAATCACGTCTTTCCTCCCGTAGTAGTCTTTACAGACCTGTTAGAATGGCAAGTCATAGGGAAAAAACACTTTTTTAATGATGTGCTCCATTACTGCGGTGCTTATAATGCCGTAGATAGTTCCAGTTTTTATGCAACTATCACACCAGAAATCTTAATGGAAATCCATCCTGATTTTATTTTAATTCCGGAAGACCAAGAAACGTTTTGGTATCGAATCTTAGAACAAATGCCTTTTTTAACCGAATTAGAACCCGTTAAAAAGGGAAATGTGATTGTGTATCGTCCTGATGAGTATCTATTAGCCACGCCACGAGTACTAATCATCATAGAAACCTTAAAAACTTTATTTGCGCCGCAATGATAAGTTTAGAATCGCTTATTACAGTAACGTTAATTTTATTTGCCATCATTGACATTGTGGGCGCTTTGCCTATATTGATTGATTTAGAGCAGCGTGTAGGGAAAATAGACCCCCTTAAAACTGCTGTACTTTCCACAACCATCATGATTGCTTTTTTATTCATCGGTGAACCGCTTTTAAAAATCATCGGTATTGATTTACCTTCTTTTGCCGCAGCAGGTTCTGTCGTCTTGTTTATTGTTGCCATGGAAATGATTTTAGGCATCCGCATCTTCAAAGAAGAATCTTCTGAAAAAGTTTCTCAATTAAGTGCTTTAGTAGTTCCTGTAACTTTTCCTATTATCGCTGGTGCAGGGACCCTAACAACCATCCTTACTATCCGTGCCGACTACCCCTTATTAACCATTTTATTGGCTATCCTCATTAACGGCGTAATTATCTTCATCGTATTGTGGTTAAAAAATTGGATTGCTAATCGCTTAAGCCCTGCAGGACTCATCATCATCCGCCGTGTTTTTGGAATCATTTTATTGGCTTCTGCTATCAAAATCTTTAAAAACTACGCCCTATGAATGAAGTCGTCGTTGAACAATGGGTAAAACAACATTTCCCCCAATGCAAGGTTAGCTATCGCCCACAATGTTGTATCCAAGTCCCTAAGGAGGTACTCCATACCTTCATGAAAACTATAAAAAAAGCGCTGAAAGTAGATTATTTAATCGCCATCACAGCAGTAGACTTTGGTCCAAAACAAAATAAAATGGGACTCTATTACCATTTGCAGTCCATTTGTGAAGGCTATTGTTTTTACGTAGAGTGCTTATTAGAGCGGGACAATCCCGAAGTAGCTTCTATAAGTGATATATGGCTGAGTGCCCTATGGCATGAACGAGAAGCCTACGACCTCTTTGGTATCCATTTCAAAAACCATCCCGACCTAAGACGAATTTTAATGCCTGAAGATTGGCAAGGACACCCTATGCGCAAAGACTACCAAGAACCTGAAATGTATCACGGTATTTTCGTTCAAAAAGAAAATCCAGAAAAAGGCGGCAAACCTCAATGAAACGCTTTAACATCCGCGTCTACGGCATCTTAATCACACCACAAAAACAAGTATTACTAACAGAAGAGCATTTCCTTGGACGATTACTAAGGAAATTCCCCGGCGGCGGATTACGTTGGGGAGAAGGTATCATAGACTGCTTAAAAAGAGAATGGAGAGAAGAAACCCAAACAACTATCATCCGCTTCCAACACTTTTATACCACAGAATTCTTCCAACGTTCTTTCTTCAATCCTGATGACCAAATCATTAGCATTTATTATCGGGTGTGGATTGATGATTTAAATCGTTTACGTTCTGATAACCCTTCTATCATGTTGCGGTTCTTTCCTTTAGCAGCCTTAAAACCCGAGTTATTGACTTTACCGATTGATAAAGTAGTTGCCAAGAAGCTTATTGAAGAGGTCCGAAATCAGGATTATGGATAAAAGTAAGAAAAGGAAGCTGATACCCTAAGCTAGGAAACTATAGAAACTCTCTAAAAGTTTTCTTGAGCTTCTCTAATAAAAACCTGATTTTGATGCTTTTGTTCGTATAGAATGCCCATAAGACTTCAAAAGCACTTTTCAAGCATTTGCCTTTGGAGTTCCTGGAGTTTCTTGCATTCGTTCAGCATGACGCTACTACCGCCTGCACTGTGGAGACTTAAACGTTGTTGAGTATGTGTGTGTAGTTTGCGGGCTCTGCGTTATTTGTGTTTGGGATATGTGCGCCATTCCATTAGTGCGCATCATTCCAAGCATAAGCGAGGACCCTCAAGTACTTTTTTTTCAGCATATTTTCTTGCTGGAAACTTAGGGAACTTTTAAAGTTTTCTAAGTTTCCTCAAAGAAACGTCCCTATATGCGCTTCCCCTATGAAATAACCAAGCCCCCCGCTAAAGCCTCCACTTAACTTCTTGCTATTGCATCAACACAAAAGCTTTTCACCCCTTGTCTATTTCATTGTTCAAATAACCAAGGTGCTATATCTTTGCTTGCCTATGGAGACAGCTATTGAAGAGGTACGGGCATGGATCGCATTTGACTCCAGAGGAAACCCTACGGTTGCTGCAGAAGTTGTTTTAAGAAATGGTGTATGTGGTAGCGCCATGGTCCCCTCAGGTGCTTCCACAGGAAAATACGAAGCCTTAGAACTGCGCGACAAAGAAAAAGCCTTCAAAGGTAAAGGCGTCTTTACAGCGATTAAAAACATTTATCAAACCATTGCTCCTGCCTTAAAAGGGAAAAACGCTTTAGAACAGTTCCAAATTGATTCCCTACTTTTACAATTAGATGGTACCGAAAACAAAAGTCGCTTAGGAGCAAACGCCATTTTAGCTGTTTCCTTAGCCTGCGCCAAAGCAGCCGCAACAAGCCAAAACATGCCTCTGTATCAATATTTAGCAGGGAAATATCCAATTTCGCTACCCATCCCCATGTTTAATATCTTAAACGGTGGCGTCCATGCCGATAATCCAATTACTATTCAAGAATTTATGATTGTTCCCCACCCTAAGGAATGCTGGGAAAACTATAGTGGTGCATGGGGCTTCACACCCTTTGAACGCATCATGCAAGTCGCAACAGAAATCTATCACACCTTAAAAGAAGTGTTAAAAGAAAAAAAATATGCAACGAACGTAGGGGATGAAGGCGGATTTGCTCCTCAAGTAGCCAACAGCGAAGAAGCCCTAAAGCTGCTTTTAGACGCCATCCACAAAGCAGGCTATAAACCTTATGAAGAGGTAAGTATCGCTTTAGACGCTGCAGCCTCAGAATTCTACAACCCAGAAACCCAACGCTATCAATTAGACCAACAAGAACTAACCCCTCAAGAGCTAATAGACCTATGGGAACGCTGGTGCGAACAATACCCCATTGTCTCCATTGAAGATGCTTTAGCAGAAGACGACTGGGAAAATTGGCAACTGCTTACAAAACGCTTAGGGAGCAAAGTGCAATTAGTTGGCGATGACCTCTTTGTAACAAACCCAAAACGGATTCAACAAGGCATTGAGCAACAAGTCGCTAACGCTGTTTTAATCAAACCGAACCAAATAGGGACTTTAAGCGAGACGATAGAAAGCGTCCTCCTTGCACAACGTAACGGGTATAATTGTATCATAAGCCATCGTAGTGGGGAGACCGAAGACACTACGATTGCGGATTTGGCGGTCGCATTAAACACAGGGCAAATTAAAACAGGTGCGCCAGCGCGTAGTGACCGAGTCGCTAAATACAACCGCTTGCTTGCTATCAGCTATCACCACCTTTTCCAACAATTTCCCGGTGCAAGCGAACGAAGCCTCTACGAAGCCCAACCCCTACCTATCGGGCAAACCATCAAAAAATACCTGCGTATATGAAACGCTATATCCAATTCCTTAAAAACAAATACTTTATCGCTATCGCTATCTTTACCATCTGGATGACTTTCTTTGACCCCTACAATCTACGAACCCAATGGTACTTAAACCAAGAAATCATCCGATTATCTAAACAACTGCAATTTTATCAACAAATCAACGAACAACTTCGTAAAGAACGCCAATTACTCACTTCCAGCAAAGCTGCCTTAGAAAGCTACGCTCGGGAATACTACCTTTTTAAAAAGGAAAACGAAGACCTTTATTTAATTGAATGGGATAGCACCAAAACACTACCATGGAAAGAAGCACCCTCTACTATTTGTCGGTAATATTTCTTTTTTCTAGTTGTCAAACTACTCCAAAACAAACACGACAAAATGAGCCCATAGATAGCCTTCAAATCCAAATTCAACAATTAGAGCGTCAAAAAGACAAAGATGCTGAGGTCTATTTTGAATTAGCACAGTTGTATGCACAACGAAAAGATACGATGAAAGCCTTAGAAGCTTTGAAAAAAGCCGTAGCAATGGACAAACAAAATGTTCGTTACTTAGAGCGCTTAGGCTTTCTTTATTATGTTCAGGGGAAATTGGACTCTGCTCGCTTTTATCTTTGGAGTGCCTATCAAGCAGATAGTAACGATGAAAACATTCTTTTTTATTTAGGTTCTACTTATGCAGCGCTAAAGAATGGCGATAGTGCGCTGTTTTTTCATAAAAAACTATTGAAAAAAGCGCCTTTAAGTGCTGAGTACCATCATGCCTTATGTACCGATTATTTAATCATAAAAGACCTAAATAAAGCGCTTTTTCATTGTTACACAGCGTATCAATTGGACACGCTCCATGTAAAAAGTATGGATTTATTGTTTAAAATTTACTTAGATTTAGGTGAAGAAGATTCTGCATTGTATTTTGTAGATAAACTTTTGACTTTAAATCCTCAACATCCTTTAGGACGGTTCAATTTAGGGCTTTATTACCATCGTCAAGCAGTACAAT
>WFXK01000367.1 GCA_015490695.1 Bacteroidota bacterium
CCTCCTATAAGGTGGCTGGATGCGGGTTGTGGAGGAGGAACGAATACGCTATTATTCCAAGGCTATGGAGAAGTTTATGGCATTGATATTGATAAAAAGGCTTTAGAGTTTGCTCAAAGGGTGGCTCCACAAGCGCATTTTATCCATGGTAGTTTAGTAGACCTTCCTTTTGAATCTGGTTTTTTCCATGTCGCTTCTGCTTTAGATGTGATAGAACATATAAAAGAGGAAGATAAGGTATTAAAAGAGCTTTATAGAGTACTTTGCCCTGGTGGTTTTTTGATTGTTACAGTACCGGCTTTTCAATGGTTGTGGAGTGCTCTTGATGACACTGTGCAACATCAGCGACGTTATACCATAACTACTCTAAAAAGTGCTTTGTCAAAGGTTGGCTTTATAATAAAAAAGAGTTCTTATTTCTTCTTCACAACTTTTCCACTTGCGATAATACAAAAAAAGATTTTTCTTAGAAATAAAAGGTTAAATGAAGACAACCTAAACCCAATACTTCCATCTTTCTTAAACAACCTTCTTTACTATGCTTGCTTGTGGGAAACCTATTTTTTGAAGATAGGTAAACTACCTTGGGGAAGTAGTATTGTCGCTGTTGCACAAAAACCATCTAATTAAAAGGATGGGCTTTTTCAGAGACTTTGTGTTCACGTGGTATGACGCTATTATCTTTGCTCTACTTGTGGATTGGGAAAAGCACGTAGTTTATAGTCTGTGGGTTGTTTGTGTATGGGCATCTATTGTATTAGTGTGTGTTACTCCGAGAGCTTATAATGAGGAATCTCGGTGTTCTTATTCTCCGTGTGATTTCAGACTAACGGATACCTCTCCTTAAGTTTCATCATCTAAGCCTTTGAACTTTAGTTGATTTAGGGGATTGCATAGTGTTGATATAAAAGGTAAATGCAAGACCTTCGATAAGGGGTCTATCGTCTTAGTAGTATTCAGGTCTTTTGTGGTGTTAGCCGCAAACAACTTTGTTGTAAAATTCAATAGGATGTTTTGTCCTATCCTCACGATGGTTATTAAGTAGAAAGCAATGTTTAATAGTTAGGTTTGGGGCTTCCTATTTTAGCTATTAGTACCAACACTGTGAACAAAATTAAGAAAAGAGGTAGACGCTTTTACCATTTTGGTTATAATGAACTTTTGTAGCCTTGCACTACTGTTATTTTACCTCTATCTGTGGGAATAGGGAAGATTATGTCCGACAACTTTTACCTTGGAATCCCGATTTTACATGGTAGTTTAAGGTGTTTTGTAGGAGGAAACAAGGTATCGGGTAGCAATCGTCGTTTTCGGTTTTCGCTGCAGTTTGACGTGGTCTTAGGCAAAAGAAGAAATGAGGTAAGCTGCTTCTTAACTTTGGCGAAGTTGTATGTTTTACCTTAGAGAACAGAAAAACTTTTGAGTTTTTTCAGAAGAAAATGTCTAACATTCATTTGATATGATACAGCAGTCGCCTGCACTGCAATAGTTGAGATGTTGTTGGGTTTGTGCGTATAGTCTGTAGTTTTTGCGTTGTTTGTGTTTGGATTATGGGCACCATTTGTCCAGTGTGCATCATTCTGCTCCAAAGGCGAGAAATCTCAAATGTGGATTTTTTTCGTGTACTTCTTTTTGGGAAACTCGGAAAACTTCTAAAGTTTCCTGAGTTTCCCAAAAGAGATACCTCGTGTTTGCTCGGTCTAACGCTACAATCGCCATGCTGCACCCATTGAAGGTGAGGAGATTTAGATTCCATGTCCTTTTTCCTTAAAAAGTTTGGTTGTCCGTGCTGTAGCGGATTTGACAATACGCTAATGTAACCTTTTTGTCCTTTCAGATAAAGCAGTGTATCTTTGTTTGACGATGATACAGGCAAAGATTCTATGGGTAGATGATGAGTTGGAACATCTACAGCCGCATTTTCATTTTTTAAAACAGCGAGGGATTGAGGTAGTTAGCGTGCGTAATGGTGCTGACGCGATTGCTGAAGTACAAAAACAAATCTTTGACCTTGTACTTTTAGATGAACACATGCCAGGACTTAGTGGTATAGAAACCTTAGAGCGATTAAAACGCTTGCGTCCCCAACTACCTGTTGTAATGATTACTAAAGACGAAGAAGAAGAATTGATGAACCAAGCCATCAGTAGAAAAATAGACGATTATTTAATAAAACCTATAAAGCCTTCACAGTTGCTATCTACCATAAAAAAGATTCTCGCTCGTAAAGAACTTGTAAAAACGCGACTACGTCATGCTTATCAACAACAATTTCAACAATTAAGTGTCCATTTTGATTTACCGAAGACCATAGAGCAATGGTGTCAACGTTACGAACAACTGGTTTATTGGGAATTGGAATTGGCACAGAATGGTACAAAACCCCTTTTAGACATGCTCTTTGAACAAATTGCAGAAGCCAATATCGCCTTTGGTAAATTCATAGAACACCATTATTTGGATTGGTTACATAGCGAAAAACGTCCTGTTTTGTCTCCTGATGTTTTTAAACATTGGCTATTACCTTTATTAGAAGATTCTACTCCTGTAGTGCTCATTGTTATAGATTGCTTGCGATTAGACCAATGGAAACATTTTGCCCGTTTGTTGCGCGATTATTACCATATCACAGAAGAACGGCTCTATGTAAGTATTTTGCCCACTGTAACGCAGTATGCTCGTAATAGTTTATTTGCTGGTTTGTTTCCTCTGGAAATTCATCAACAATTTTCTGAGTATTGGGTGCCTGATTTGGATACAAGAAGAAAAAATTTATTTGAAGAAGCCCTATTTAAGGAGTTTTTAGTTCGTAATAAGCGTTATGTGAAGTTTCGTTATACAAAAATCACTCAGTACGAAGAGGGCAAACGTTTAATTCCTCACGTAAAAGACTTTTTGTCTTATCCTTTAAGTGTGTTTGTCTTTAATTTTATTGATTTAGTATCTCATGCGCGTACAGAAGATTACATTCTCAAGGAGTTGGCAGCAGATGCGTTAGCGTTTGCTGCCTTAGCGCTGACATGGTTCAAACATTCTTATTTACAAACGTTTTTAGAACAATTAGCGCGTTACAAAGTCAAAGTTGTAATTACTACTGACCATGGAAGCATTCAAGTTCATAAGCCTTTGGAGG
>WFXK01000368.1 GCA_015490695.1 Bacteroidota bacterium
CCCAATCCATTAACGATTTCACCTCCATTGACGGAATTTGGAGCAACGTTTGCCGATGTTCAACCAGAAGGTTATTGGCAAGTGACTCCAGATGTTGCTCCTAACACAGGAACCTATACCGTAACCCAATACCCTTCGGCAGGCTGGAATTTCCTCTCTACTAGCTACACACAAGTAAAACAAGCAGCAGTAACCCAACCCTGGACCTTTGGAACCAGTCAACGTGTAACCGCATTGAAACGCCAAGGATACGCTTCTTTCTCCAATTTCGCTATTGCTTATAGCCCACAACCGCTGGCGTTAAGATTACAACTTTCAGGTGTCGCACTACAAGATGCTAAATTGCTCTTTGTACAATTTAACGAACCTATTACGCAGCTGCAATTACAACGTAGTGATGATGGACAACAATGGCAAACGATTGCTACACTGCCGCTCACTTCCCCAGCACAATATAAAGACTTTTACCCTAAGGAAGCTTACTACAGAGCCCTTGCCTTTACTCCAGATGGGCAAAAAGTATTTTCTTCGGTTATCTTCTTAGGAACTAAAGAAGAACAACAAGAAGTGTTTCTATTCCCCAATCCAGCAGAGACCTATGCTTATATCGTCAACAACACAGGCTCTTCTATTACCATCAACGTCTATGATGCCTTAGGAAAACAAGTTTATACTAATATGATGGCTTCCTCACTTCATGCTTTGCCGTTAACATCGTGGAGTGAAGGAATTTACTTTGTACGAGTTCAGACAAAGGAGGGAAACGTTTATAGCTTCCAATTAATGAAAAAATAGCCCAAGACTGGATTCCAGAAATAGCATTTAATTCGTCTAAAGTGCTGTCCCAAATAAGAACATAAAGTAAAAGCCTCTTGAAGGTAGTCTAGTACACGTTTGTTTTGTTGGTTGTTTTGCCATTATTTAACCACTATTAAATAACGCTTCATAAAGCATTAACAATGCCAAAAGAGGCAAACTCTAATGCCTCAAGAGGCATTCCCCAATGCCAAAGGAAGCAAATAAAAAGCCAAGGGAAGCATTAGACCATGCCCAAAATGGCATAAAAAAAGCTAAAGAAAGCATTTAACAATGCCATCAAAAGCAAATAGGAAAGCCAAAAGAGGCATTAGCTAAAGCCACAAGAGGCAAACCAAAAGCCATAGATAGGCATTTGCAATGCTAATTGAAACCATTAGAAAGGGTTAAAGTTGCTAACCTTTTGGGATACGAACTCCCATGAGTAGTATATCGTCTACTTGGCGGTAGTTTCCTTGCCACTGCAGCAAAGCAGCATAAAGTTGTTGTTTTTGTTCGGAAACCCTAAGGGAGTAGTAGCGTTGTAGTAATGCTAAGAATTGTCGTGTACCTAATTTTTTCCCTTTTCTACCACCGACTTGGTCAACATAGCCATCGCTAAAGAGATAAAGCATATCGCCTGGTTGTACCTTAATCTGAACTTCAGAAAAAGTGCTTTTTTGGTCTTTTGGAACTTCCTCATAGCCAATACTCATTTTATCACCACGAACGATTAAGATTTGCTGAAAATCTTTTCTTACGTAAGCTTTTTCGGGAATTTCTTCAGGACGGATTGTGTTAGCTCGGCATATATAGAGGGGGCGATTGGCACCAGCAAAGGTTATAATGTTAGTCGCTTTATCCCATAAACACAGAGCACAATCCATACCGTCGGTTCTGGGTTTTTCACCACCACGAGTGAAGATGTGAATGACCCGTTTTCGGGCTTCGGTCAAAATCGTTGCAGGAGAACGTAAACCCCGCTCTATGACCAATTGATGCAAAATATCATTACAAACCATGCTCATAAATGCTCCTGGTACACCATGCCCCGTACAATCACAAGCGGCAAAAAACACCTTATCCCCTTCTTGATAAACCCAATAAAAGTCCCCAGAAACCACATCCCTTGGTAAATACAAAATAAAATGCTCGCCAAGTGCTTCTTTACAATAACGCTCTGACGGTAAAAACGAACGCTGAATATACGATGCATAAGTAATGCTATCTTGAATACTACGATGAGCTTTTTCTAACTCTTTATGCGTTTGATGTAGCTCCTCATAAGCCAATTCTACTTTACGTTTTTCTTCCTGAAGCGCGGTAACATCGGTATCTATAGCTGCTATCCACAACACTTCATTGCCTTTAACCACAGGCGTTAACGTCGTTTGTACATAACGTTTAGCACCATCTTTACGAACATTCTCCCATTCTAAACGCACAGGCACCCGATTATTTAAGCAACGCTCAAACAATTGTTGAATATCAGGATGATGGATAGCTTCTTGTAACGTTTTTCCTCGTTCTTTTTTGAACTCTTCCAAGGTATCATAACCAGTAAAATGCTTGAAAGCTTCGTTTACCCAGAAGATTTCTCCATTGGGACGACAGATATATATGGCATTAGAGGTTTCTCGGGCGACTAAGGACAAGCGCTCTATCTCAGCGATATAGGCTTTTTCCTTCCGTTTTGCTTGTACACGCAAAATAGATAACCATACGATAGCAACAACCATTGCCGTAGCGGTTAAACCATATAAGAAGTACGCCCATAGGGTCTGATACCATGGAGGACGAATTTCAAAAGAAAACGTTTGTTCTTCACTCCAACGATAATTTCTGCCTCGTGCCCGTACACGGAAGGTGTATTGACCAGGCGGAAGATTTCTGTAATCAGCATAGACCTCCTTAGTAATAGGGCTCCATGTGGTATCAAAGCCTTCTAACATGTAGCGAAAAACAATATCATCTTGCCAATCCCCTGAACGATAACCACTGAAATAAAAAGTAATATGATTCAAATGATGGGGTAGTGACAAGTTTTTAGGAAGGAAATAGCCCAGAACGCTTTGGTCGTCATAAACCCAGCGTGCTCCTTGCTGCCAAAGTTGATAACCATAAGGATTCAAGCTTTGAAATAGGCTATCCCATGAAATAGTGTCTTCCTTCGTTGGCAGTCTACCATCTAAGATTTTTTCTTCAACACCGATACCTGTTATAAAGACCGAAGGGCGGGTAGTGTCTTTTTGAGGTAACTTCCAATGCACTAAGGTTGCTCCCAAGGAGGTCCATAATACATGGTGCGTGCTATCATAAAGCATGGGATTACCAGGTGCATTAGCATCTACATACAAAAAACCATGTTCTCTTTTGTAAGGAATTAGGAAAAAAGGAGTGGTACTATCCTGTGTTGCAACAAAGCAGATGATTCCTTTTGCTGTTCCCACCCATACCCGTCCTAAGGAGTCTTGGGCAAGCTGATGAATACTGTTATCGCTGAGTCCTTGTTCCGTGGTATAGACCCATAGTTGTTCACCATCATAAATGTGTAAGCCACCTCGCGTACCAATCCATATTCGTCCCTGCGTATCTTCTAAAAGCGCGGCAACAGTATTGTCTTTTAATCCACGAGATTTATCCAAATGCAGTAATTGATTTTGTTGCACAACATACACACCTTTGTTTGCTGTCCCAATCCATATTGCTCCGTTACTCGCTTCTAAAAAGGTCAAAATAGTAGCAGATTCTAAAACCGAATATAATCGGTTTTGCGTAAAGACTTGTGCTCCACCTTCCAACATTCCAATCCATATTCGTTGTTGATGGTCCTCTAAAAGGGCTAAAATGACGTTATCTGCCAATCCTTGTTCGTTGCTTAGATATAAAATTTTATTGTTATTCAGAATATTGATGCCACTGCGGTTGGTTCCTATCCACATTTGTCCATTGTGGTCTTTTAAGAAAGCACGAATGGCATTTCCTCTAAGTCCATTGTTTTGGGTTAAATAGCGGATTTGTGTTGGGGAAATGATATGCACACCGCCATTTGTTCCAGCCCAAATAGTTCCTTTTGGTCCTTTATACAAACAAGAAACAGGGGGATTTTGTATTCCTGTTTGTGCAGTCAAATAAAAAGAACGGGGATGAACTACCATGTATGCGCCACCACCATCAGTACCTACCCATACATAACCCCCAACATCTGATAACAAAGCATTCACTTTCGTATTCTTTAATCCATTATGCTGATTCAATAAATACAAAGTATTACCATCTATGATATGAACTCCTCTCTTCTGCATCCCAATCCAAATGCGTCCTAAAGCATCTTCTATTATAGATAAGACTCTATTGTCTCTTAAACCATGCGAGGAGTTCCAATAAAATAATTGAGTACCTGTAAAAATATGGATACCGCCTTTTAACGTTCCAATCCATATACGCTTTTTGCTGTCTTGTAAAAAGGTCCAAACCAAATTAGATTTTAATCCATTTTTCTGATGTAGATAATAAATTCGGTCCTTGTCAATAATATGAGCACCTTCGCGCGTACCAATCCATATTCGTCCTTCATAGTCTTGTAAAAGCGCTATGCTTTTACTACTTCTTAAACCATTTTTTTTAGTTAAATAAAACATTTTATCATCGGTTATAATGTGTACTCCCCTATTTGTCGCAACCCAAATTTGTCCTTTTTGGTCCTCTAATAAAGCGTTTATGGTATTGCTTTTTAAGCCATTGGAGCGGTCTAAGGTTTTTATTCTTGTTTTTTCTATTACTTGTAGTCCACCTCCTTGTGTTCCAATCCAAATTCGTCCTTTATGGTCCTCTAAAAGACTTAGGATAACAGGGCTTGCTAAGCCGCTTTTCGTGGTGAAAATATGTAGCCGATGTCCATCATAGCAGGCTAATCCGTTGTCTGTTCCAAACCAAATACGACGATAGCGGTCTTGAAGCATGCAATGAACAACGGTTCCAGGAAGCCCCTGCTCCTGCCCTAAATGCAATAAACTACTTTGCGCATAATCTAAAAGCCTTGGAAGCCGTGCTTTAATAACCTTCGCTGGCTTAAACCAAACACTTTTCCAACCAAGATTGGTAGAAGGAAGTTGCTGCAATAACAGCGATTGGCTTTCTAAGTCTTCTATCCTTAAATTAACAAAAGGCAAATCGCTCATCTTCCAGCCCCGAGGAGCAATGTGTTCAGGAAAAACCTTAGTAGGCAACTGATTAAAGTTTATTGTTTGAGAAGGGAGGGTTTGTAAGTCTATTGTACGATAAGGAAGTTGCTGCCATGAAAAAAGCTGGGTTTCCCATTGAAGTGGTATGCGTTCAGGCACTTGCCATTCGGTCTCATGAAAAGGAAACCCCTCTGAATGATGAGAAAAACGACAACTATAAAAAAGTAAAAAAACGCTAATAAAAACTTTATAACGTTTCACGGGCATAAAAATAGAAAGAAGGCTTTGTTTATCAAAGCAATAAATACATCCATAATGTCAATAAAAAAGCCGATAGAAGATTCAGTCCAATTCCTGTTTTTACCATCCATTGCATAGGGATGAGACGAGTACCAAAAACAATCGCATTAGGTGGCGTAGCAATAGGCATCATAAAAGCATACGAAGCAGCAATCGTCGCAGGCAGCATTAAACGTATAGGCGCAACCTCTATCTTTAAGGCTACACTGGCTAAAATAGGTAAAAGCATCTCTGTCGTAGCTGTATTAGAAGTCAACTCCGTAAGAAAATTCACACTTAAACAAACAATGAACAACAACAAAAAAGGTGGTAATGACTTCAGCAAAACAAATTGCTCTCCAATAAACGCACTTAATTTCGTTTTTACAAACCCCTGAGCTAAAG
>WFXK01000369.1 GCA_015490695.1 Bacteroidota bacterium
GCTTTTCCTGTCGGAAAGAGGAAATTTCTCCCTCAGGAGAAGAGAGTACTTTTATTACTAAGCCTTCAGAGTTGCAAGTTGCTCAGAAAGCTATCTTTTCAAATCCCTACGACGCGAAAATGCGTCACGTGTTGGACATCTACGCAGAGTGGAACCAAGGAAATTACTCATTTCACTCATTTGAGGCATTTGCAGATTCTATATCCCATTTCTTCTACCGAAGAATGCAGTATTATGGGATTCCTGTTATGGCTACCTCGGTGAATAGCTTTTCGGATTATGAAGTTTCGTACTTAATAGAGATTGTAAACATCTTAAATGAAGGAAATGAAGTCTTTCAAAACATCGCGAATGTGGAACAAAGCGTATTGTCCGATGAAAACTTGAGTGACGAAAAGAAAGAGGTAATCTTGTACTTTGCTTCTTTCATGAAGTACCATTATGAAGGACTTACTCAGGTTGGAATAAGTTATAATGGCAGAAGATATTATAGTTGGGAACATTGTATGATAAGGGTACATCAACAGCTTTTTTCTGATGATGGGAATCCAGTTCCTGAAATAGAATATATTTTTGGACTCCCGTGGAGCTTCTTTTGGAAAGTTGCCTATTGTGCTTGTGAGATGTTATGCTAACATGCCTCTTCTAAATTCTCTTAAAAAACATTGGTGGTGGGCGTTATGCCCACCTTTTGTATTCGTAATTTTAGTGCTCGTTTACTATGAAAACCTCAATAAAGCCGACATCGCCGTTATTTCCCTCCTTTCGTGGATTTCCTATGTGTCGTATAACCTGCTTTTTGACCTTATAGAATGCCAATTCGTTTTACAACCATGAATGCAAAACTATGCGGTGTGTTAAAGTATCTTATTGTACTATTGCCTTTCCCTATTGCTAATCTTTTGTTGTTATTCCTCTATGAACATTTCTCTAAAACTGCCCTTCTTGTTATATGGATACTCAATATCGCGATTTCACTGTTTATAGCCGTTATACTATGCTATCGCTATGACCTTAAACTTCTATGCATCCTCTTTGGTGGGAATAGCAGCGATAACTTATTTTGCCAATGATAATGCTGCAAATTAAAAACCTTTATAAAAAACTCTCAGAAACTTTTTCTATAGAAATCCCTAATTTGTCTATTAACAAAGGAGAGAAAGTTTTATTACTTGGAGAAAACGGAAGTGGAAAATCATCTTTGTTAAGAATTATTGCAGGAATTTGGAAACCTGACAAGGGAACAATAATTAAAAGCTATAATGTTCAAAGTTATTCACCTCCTGACTTTTCTTTGATACCAGACCTTAAGGTCCGCACTATTTGGGAAGCTTATACGGCAATTTGGAATGCACATTGGGAGCTAATAAAAGTCTTTAATCTTGAAGAACTTTTTACTTTACCCTGTAGAGCGCTTTCTGATGGACAAAAACAAAGATTATTGCTTTCAATGGTACTTGTAAAATCGGCTGATGTGTACTTATTGGACGAGCCCGAAAGGTCATTGGATAAACATTATACGAATGAACTTATAAATATCTTAAACCGCATCCACAAGACCTTTATTATCGCAACGCATGACAGAACCCTTATAGAAAAGCTTCATTCTCGTAAGATTGAATTAAAAAATGGAAAAGTAATATGCGAGTGTTAAAGTTTCATGTTCTCAATTTTTCTTCTTTGAAGCGATTGATGGTAGTTAGCACAGCATTTGTTTTGTTGATATACTTAGTAGTTTGGAGCTCCAGCTACCTATTTGCAGCAAGGAGGGCTTCTATAGAAGGACGCATAGATACGACTGTTTTTAAGGCTTATCATCATTATAAAGGTTTTATATACGCTTTGCAGTTTTGGCTTCCAGTTCTGGGAATGTTTTTATTTTACACAGCTTCTACTGGACGACACCGACGGGGTTACTTCCGTTTTATGGTCGGTAATGGCGTAAGCCGCTCTAAACTAGTCCATCTGGATACTCTATTTGCTTTATTATTTGCTTTTGTATTCACGCTGATTATTGGTGTTTTGTTTATTATAACCTCAAAACGCTTTATGCTTTGGCTTACCCTTGACCTCTTTATAAAAACCTTCACTACTTTGTTTATGTGGAGCATCTTAGGAAGCCTTTTAGGAATGCTTTTTAAGAAAAACTTTATACTGGTCATCATAATGATTTACTATTACATAGAACGCCAAATGCTTTACAATTTGCTAAAATTGTACTTCCCTTTTAAATATAGTACAGCGTCTATTTGGGCGGATTTGTTGCCTTTTAGTTTATTAAATTTCCCTTTTGCTTTAAGCGAAAAATATGGATTACAAATAGCAGGTTTTGTTCTTTTCGCCACTATTTCATTTATTTTATATAAGTGTGTAATAAGCACAGATTTATGAGGTGGAAGAATTACCTACTGATCGTCGCTATTCCAGCAATGTTTATTATAAGTCACTATGTTATTCATGTAAGCAGGGTATCTAAGCCTTATGTTAAAGACGATGTATTGAGGCTATTGGGAAAAAGCGAGGTAAAAACTTATTTATTTAACAACAAAGATGTGGTTTTGATATTTTGGTCACGCCATTGTGCTCCTTGTATGAAGGCATTGCCGAATATAGAGGCGATAGCAAGCCAGTGCGAGAATTATGAATTTATTGCTGTTTCTTATGAGCATCTGCGTAAACATCCTGTTATTAAGTATTATGCAGTTAAGCAAGATACCTTTTTAAGAGGGCTTTCTTTGTATTTAGAGCAGCATGCGTTTAAGGGTTCGCTTATAGAGGTTATTCCTTTTTATGTGGTATTGAATAAGGAAGGATACATGGAGCAATATTTTGTTAATAGTAAAGCATTTATAACCTATCTACAGAGAAATTGTGGGGACAAGTAAACTGCTCATTTGGGGTGATGTATTTTTTGTGGGCTGGAAGAAC
>WFXK01000370.1 GCA_015490695.1 Bacteroidota bacterium
CGGTAATATTGGGATTGACAGTGTGGTTATGGGGTGGCTGCGCAGGAGAAAGCAGCACCAATCCCCAAGAAAGTACACAACAAGAGCAGCAGACAGCTACTGCCACTGAAGAAGCAACGACAACAGAAACCACTACAGAACAACGAAGCGAAAGCAAAGGCGTTGGACCTATTAAGGAAGTGAATTTACCCGAAGAAATAGACCAAACGCTTGCGGCAAAAGGAGAAGAAATCTTCAAAAGTAAATGCAGTGCTTGTCATAAAATAGATAAGCGCTTAGTAGGTCCGCCCTTGAAAGGCATTCTTCAACGCCGAACTCCAGAATGGGTAATGAATATGATTCTTAATCCTCAAGAGATGCTTGAAAAAGACCCTGTAGCGAAACAATTACTACAAGAGTACCTTACACCAATGACCTTCCAGAACGTAACAGAAGAGGATGCAAGAGCGATTTTAGAGTACTTAAGACAATTCTAACGTTTTTATAAACCTTAACATCTAAAGCGTTATGAGACGGATAGTGTTATTAGCCCTGGTGGGGCTTGTAGGGGGTGCGTTTGTTGCTTGCCAACAGGCAGGCAGAAGCACCGCAAAAGGACAAAGTCAAGGCTATATTGCTGCCGACGCCGCCCAAAGAGTCTACGTCCCCTTAGGAAAATGGGACGAATACTACGCCTTCCTATCTGGAGGCTTCAGCGGACAACTCTCTGTCCATGGTCTTCCCTCAGGAAGACTCTTTAGAATCATCCCTGTTTTCTCCGTAGATGCACAAGAAGGCTATGGGCTCAATGAAGAGACCAAAGCCATGCTCATGACCTCCCATGGATGGATTCCATGGGGTGACTTACACCACCCTGATATCTCCCAAACAAACGGTGAATTAGACGGACGATGGATCTTTGCTAATGAAAACAACACCCCAAGAGTCGCCCGTATAGACCTATCAACCTTTGAAACCGTAGAAATCATTGAAATTCCTAACTCTGCAGGGAACCACAGCTCCGCCTTCGTTACAGAAAACACTGAGTATGTCGTTGCAGGAACGCGCTTTGCCGTGCCTATCCCGCAAAGAGACATGCCTATTGCCGACTACAAAGGTAACTTCAAAGCTACCTTAACCTTTATCAAAGTAGACCAAGAAACTGGACGCATGAACATTGCCTTCCAAGTATTAGTCCCCGGCTTTGACTACGATTTAGCGCACCCAGGACGAGGAAAATCCCATGGTTGGTTCTTCTTCTCCTGCTATAACTCCGAAGAAGCCCATAGCATGCTGGAAGTCAACGCTTCCCAAAACGATAAAGACTTTATCGCCGCACTAAACTGGAAAGTCGCAGAAAAAGCGATTGAAGAAGGAAAATATAAAGTTATGAAAACCCGCTATGCTCATAACATCTATGACGAAAAAACTATGATGGCAAAAACAATTTGGGAAACGGAAGTTAAAGTCATTGATCCAAGAGAAGTTCCAGGACTTATTTACTTCCTTCCTACCCCTAAATCGCCTCACGGCTGTGATGTGGACCCAACAGGGGAATACATTGTAGGCAGTGGAAAATTGGCTGCACAATTAACTGTGCACTCCTTCTCTAAAATGTTAAAAGCGATTGAAGAGAAAAAGTTTGTCGGAGAAGCCTACGGCATCCCCATCTTAGACTACAAAGCAGTCCTTGCAGGAGAAGTTAAAAACGCCTGCTTAGGTCCGCTACACACAGAGTTTGACGGACGAGGCTATGCCTACACCAGCTGCTTCATCTCTTCCGAAGTTATCAAATGGAAATTAGGAGAATGGAAAGTTGTTGATAGAGTCCCTGTCTTCTACTCCATTGGACACTTAATGATTCCTGGCGGTAACAGTCGTAAACCTTTCGCAAAATATTTAGTTGCGTTGAATAAAATCACTAAGGACCGCTATTTGCCTACAGGTCCAGAGTTATGCCAATCGGCACAGTTGATAGATATTTCCGGGGATAAAATGCGCATTTTATTGGATTTCCCCACGATGGGCGAGCCACACTATGCTGCCGGTTGCCCTGCTGATTTACTCACGAAAAAAATGGTCAAAGTTTATAAGTTAGAAGAAAATGAGCATCCTTATGCAGTAAAATCGCCCGATGAGGTTCGCGTAGAACGTACAGGTCCAAGAACTGTTCATGTTTATATGGGAACAATTCGTAGTCACTTTGTTCCGGATAATATTGAAGGCATCAAAGTAGGAGATACTGTTTACTTCCATATTACGAATTGGGAGCAGGATTTTGACATTCCCCATGGGTTTACCATTATAGGAGCCCGAACAGGCGAGGTGCTTATTATGCCTGGGCAGACCGAGACAATGAAATGGATTGCGAAGAAAGAAGGAGTTTGGCCCTTCTATTGCACTGACTTCTGTTCAGCCTTGCATCAGGAGATGCAGGGTTATGTAAGGGTATCGCCCCGCAATGCCAATGTACCGCTGAAGTGGACCTTGGATGACGAAGCGGTTGGCAAATCGCAATGAAGGGGAGGGGGGAGCAACCGCTCCCCCATATCCCTTTGTCTCTGAAAAAAATTAAAAACTACACAGCGATGAAACCGAAACAAAAACAAGCCGTTGCAAGGTTACTCATGGCAATCGCCGCTCTGTGCCTACTGGCAAACTTCGTGTTGCCTCTGTGGCATATCCACCTCATCGCTCCACAATACCCCGACGGCGTAGGATTCTACATCCACATCAATAAACTAAGCGATGAAAACCCGGGCGACATCCAAAACATTGACATCCTAAACCACTACGTAGGAATGAAACCCCTACCTAAGCAACTGCCTGAATTCCAGTGGTTTCCTGTTATCGTTGCTACCATGGCAGCCTTAGCGCTTATTGTAGCGGTCTTCCTTAGACCTTCCTTAATACTTATATGGATTGCTATCATGATACTGCTGGGCATTGCTGGATTGTACGACTTTTATCAATGGCTTTACCACTACGGAACGAATTTAGACCCCAACGCACCAATAAAACTTTTAGATGAAAACGGCAATCCTATGACCTACGTTCCTCCATTGCTGGGCGTTAAACAATTATTAAACTTCACCGTATACTCTTTCCCTGCTTTAGGAGGCTACTTAGTTGTTGTAGCGATTTTATTGGCTGCGCTCAGTTTCTTTTTAAGTCGTTCTTCCAAAAAAGTAGCTTATGAGAAAATAGCAACTTTTTCTGC
>WFXK01000371.1 GCA_015490695.1 Bacteroidota bacterium
GCATGATGTTAAAGTTACATGGTATTATGATGAAGATGATGAAGATATGCAAGAGACAGGCGAAGACTATAAAGCCTTAGTGGACCTGCCTTTTGAGTTAGAACCCGAATAAGAGTTTTTCTTTATATAAAATTCAATGCTATGGCAAAGAAGAGTACTGTATTTGAAAAGGAACGCGCTTTATTAGAGCAAAAAAGAGCTATATTAGGCGATAGCACCGTTGATTTAGATACTTTAAAGAGCCATTATTCAGAGTTGTGTAACGCCTACGAGGAATTGCTTGAACAAGCAGAATTTATAACAAGAACAAGTGATAAATTGGAAGCCAAGTTAGCACAAGCTAATGAGCAGTTACGTAAGTACAATGAGATGCTTAGTCAAGAAGCAGAGAAAGAAAAGAGAGAAAAAGAAATGGTTATAGAAAAAAGTAAGAAAATTGTTCAGGAAAAACGAGAGATTGATGTAAGGATGAATAGGTTGCAGTTGGTTTTAGTGCTCATTATAGCGATTCTGGTAATTATTATTCTTTTCTTTATCTATTACGCTTTTATCAATCCCGCTAAGCTGAAGGAGATTCAGAGAGCAGTAGGAGTAGATCCTGACGCTGCGATATAAGGAAGAAATGGAGATAGCGATTATAATGCTGAGTACCTCTCTGCTGATACTCAGCGGGGGGGTGTTTTTTTTCTATCATTGGCATTTTAAAACCTTAATGCAATTGGTAGAGCAGAAGCAGCAGTCTTTAAAGCTGCGCCAGATTGCAGCGGCAGAACGTTTTGTGCTTTTTTTAGAACGGATGCGTCCAGAAAACGCTGCTAAACGCATCATTCCCCACACGAAAAGTGCTGCACAAGCCTTCCAACGCTATATGCAAAGTTTGGAAGAAGAATTTTTTCACAATGTCGTTCAACAGCTTTACTTAGATGAAAGCTGTTGGCAACAGGTTAAAACCGCAAAACTACAACTTCAAGAAGCAGCAAAAAACACGATACAACGTATGAAACCAGAAAGTAGCGCACAAGAATTCTTTGAAACATTCCAAAATCTTATGGATGCTACAGAAGTGAATGAAGTGGAAAATGCTTTAGAAATTTTACGTACCTTTGTGAAAAATTCCTAAGGATGCTGATGGCAATGTTGGGAAAAAAATCTAAAGATAAACCAGAGCGTAACGGCAATAGCATCACCCTCGTAGGTAAAGGGGTAAACATTCAAGGAAACCTCTTAGCAGAAGGCGACATCCGAGTAGATGGTTTCTTGGAAGGTAATCTTATCGGGAAACAAAGGGTTGTTATTGGTCCTTCAGGAAGTATTCAAGGAATTGTGGACGGAGAAGATGTGGTTGTAGAAGGATATGTCAATGGTGTTATTATTGCCCGTAAACAATTGGTCCTCCAAGGGAAAGCTCGAGTAGAAGGAAGGCTCTACGCTGTACGCCTACAAGTCCAAGATGATGCCCTAATTAACGGCGAATGCCTCATGGGTAGCAAATTAGAACGAGTCCTTGAACAACATAAAAGCCCTACACTGGCTCAGTTGAAAAATCTCATTAAAGTAGATTTCCTGCGACTACCAAATATTACCAATGAACAACCAGCAGCGCTTAAGTCGTAAACTCTTAAAAAGCCAACTGCAACCCTACAGACGCTATTTGCGCTTTGAAAAAGGATTAGCAGATATTACTATAAAAGGCTACATAGAAGATATAGAGCAATTTATAAAAAAGCTGCCTGAAACTATAGAAGAAGACAAGATGTTACAATATATTGAAAGTTATTTTGCTTCCCTTCCTTCTACTTTAAAGACCACGACTTTAGCGAGAAAAACATCCAGCATTCGCTCTTTCTTAGCCTATTTGTACATGAAACGTTTATTAAAAGATCATCCTAAGAATTACATGACGCATCCGCGAGTGCGGCGAAGCGTCTTTTGGGTGCCTACAGAAGAAGAGGTGCAAAAACTTTTAGAAACTATCCAACCGACAACGCCTTTACGGTTACGAAATAGAGCAATTTTAGAATTGTTGTATGGAAGTGGTTTACGTGCTTCGGAGTTAATCCACTTAAAATTACATCAAATTCTGTGGGATGAATTGCTTTTAAGAATTCACGGCAAAGGAGGCTATGAGCGTTATGTGCCCTTTAATAAAATTTGTGCTCACTTCCTAAAGCGCTATATTGATGAAGTTCGTCCTGAGTTTGTCGTTCCCCGCTATGAAGAATATGTTTTTCTTAGTAGAAAAAAGCGCCCATTGACTCGGGAAATGTTATTTTTTATTGTTAAAAATGCTTCTAAGGAAGCAGGCATTTATCCAATTATTACCCCTCATACCTTGCGTCATGCTTTTGCAACCCATATGCTTGAAAATGGTGCCGATTTGTACGCCGTACAACAATTGTTAGGGCATAAAACGATATTAACTACAGAGATTTATTTGAAAGTAACGTCTAAGCGTGTTAGAGAAACGATTGACAAACATCATCCACGTCCATGAATTGGGATATTGTACTAACATTATGGTTTAATCAATGGCATTCTCCTACTATAGACCCATGGATGATTGCTTTGACAGATGAAAAAACGTGGATACCGCTATTTATTGTTTGGTTGGTTTATTTTATAAGGCTATACAAAAAGGGCATCTTTAAGTTGTTGCTTATTGTGGCGATGCAAATTACGATTACGGATGTTTTGTCTAGTCGGGTTTTAAAACCGTATTGGAAGCGCCAGCGTCCGTGTAATTATTTGCCGGTACATGAACCTGGAAATCTTTGTCGTCCTTCTTATGCTATGCCTTCTTCACACGCAACAAATAGTTTTGGGTTGGCTACGTTGTTAACAAGGTATGCTAATGCTAAAAACATTATTTTTTCCTTTTGGTTATGGGCATTGGTGTTTTCTTATACAAGGATTTACTTAGGTTTACATCATGTAGCCGATATTCTGGTAGGTGCACTTCTGGGAAGCAGTATTGGGTTTCTGTTAAGTGCTTTATGGGATAAAAGTGGATTGTTAGAAGGCAAATAGCCATTATAATAGTAACTCAAGTAAGGATTTTTTTCAACTGCTTTTTCGTTAGAAACTTAGGAAACCTTCAAAATTTTTTGAGTTTCCTTAAAAGCGCTTTCTTGGTATTGAGCAGGGGGTGTTTTTTAAGAAGATGGTAGATGTCGCCTAATCTATGAATAGGCTTTATAGTTATAAGCAGCGTTAAGTTGTCCGTTTCTTCTAAAACCTAAGGAAACTACTAAACGCGGCTGATGAAAAAAACGTCTAAGTTGGGTCTTCTTATCGGCTTCAATCCAATAAACCTGAAATAGAGGGAACTATTTTCCCTTGTGCTTTGAAGCAGTTAACTGCATTATCCATGGATTGTGCCGTATTTCTGAGGTCCGAGGATAAATCTTTACCCAATAAAGGTTGTCTATATGAAAACTACAACGCTTATCTACCATCTTAATGAGTGTTGTAGAAAATAAAATGATTTCTCCGAACCAACGAAGTTGCTTTTTGGGTAGTACTACTTTACCGCTATCGTAATGGTAACCATAAAGGAATAATTGATTGCTCACGGAAGTGCTCTTTGTGAATTTTAGGATTACTGTAAGTTAATTACCCACTCAGGGGTAAAGAAGATACCTCAGTTCTTACGAAAGGTGTCGTTTTCTATGTGGTGGTTAAGCTTCAACAGGCACGACATTTACATAGCATCTTCCTCTACGTTTTTGGAATTGCACTACTCCGTCTTTGAGAGCGAACAAAGTGAAGTCTCTACCCATGCCGACGTTTTTTCCTGGGTAATAACGTGTACCTCGCTGCCGTACGATGATGTTTCCTGCTTTTGCGTATTGACCGCCAAAGAGTTTTACGCCGAGCCGCTTGCTGATGGAATCTCTACCGTTCTTTGTACTTCCGCCTCCTTTCTTATGTGCCATGACAAGATGGTAGAAGTTTGTGCAAAGGTAGTGAAAAAATAGGAAAAGGAGAAGTCAGAATGGGCACAGTGGGATTTCGCGGAATGATTTTTTATTTATCTTTGCCGCAGAGACTTAATGAAGCTACTATGGCACTTTTTAAGGTAAAAGCGAAGGACACGAAAGTTAGCGGGCACTTAGTAGAAGCGTTTTTAGAAGCGCTACCAGGGAATGCGCGCTATAGAGCAGAGTTTTTAAAAAGACACGGCATTGAAAAAGTCGATGAAAATAGTTGGTATCCTATGGAAGAATGGTTGGAAGTGTTTGAAGATGTTGCTAATAATTTAGGAAAAGCTACTCTTTTCATCTTAGGAAAGGCTATCTTTAAGGCTTTAGAATTACCTAGGAATATTAAGAGTTTGGAAGACGCGCTTAAACATCTAAATGAGTATTATCAAAAAATGCATCAAGGGAATGTTGGAGAAGTGAAATTGGTATCTTATGATGAAGACAAGAAACAAGCGATTGTAGAATCTACAACTTCTTATCCTAGTGATTTAGAAAGAGGTGTATTGACAGAGTTGGCTCGTAGCCATATGCCAGAGGATGCTATTGATGTAGAGGTTATCATAGATGAATCTCGTTCTACTAAGGAAGACGGAGCCGAGAGTACTTTCTATATAATTCAATGGTAAAGGGAATAACTATGGCTACCTATCATCTGGATCCTGAGCAATTGGATCCTGAAAAAACTAAGGGCGTTAGTAGCGAATTGCAGGCACTTAAGGCATTGCTAGAACAAAAAGACGCTATTATTGAATATCAACGTTCAGAATTACGAAGACTTCAAGAAAGTTTTGAAAGAGAACGGGGACAAACAGAGTTTTTAATTTCTCAAATTAAGTTTTTGCGTAACGAAATAGAATCTAGAGGTGCTGAAAATGAATTATTAAAAAAGCAAATCAATCAATTAAGGGACCTTTTAGAACAAAAAGAGGCGGATAAAGAATTTTTAGAAAAGCAAGTATTAAATCTTAAAGATCAAATAGAAAATCAAAAGGCTGAACTGGAATATCATAGACATCAAATTTTGATTTTAAAAGAACAAATAGAAGAGAAAGAAGGAATAATAGAACAATTGAAAAGTCATAACAGAAGTTTATCCGAGAAAGTAGAAAAGCAAGAAGCAGAGTTAGAGTATCATCGTCAGCAGGCTTTAACTTTAAAGGCAGAATTAGAGAAGCGGGAAAGTGCTTTAGAGCAAGCGAAAGCTCAAATTAGGTACCTCAAGGCACAAATAGAACAACTGAAAGCTTCCTTAGAGCAAGCTACGGCTCAGATTAAGAAATTACGGGAAATCATAGAGAAGCAGCAGGCGTATGCAGAAAGCTTAAAAATACGTTTTAGAGAAATCAAGGATCAATTAGAACGTAAAGCAGCAGAATTAGAACAACAAAATTTCTTGTTAAAACAAACTTACAAACAATTAGAAGAGGGGATTAACTATGCTCATCACATTCAATATTCATTATTAGCTTCTGAGGAAGAGGTAAGACAAGTGTTCCCGGAATCGTTTGTGCTGTATCGTCCTATGCAAAAATTAAGTGGGGATTTCTTTTTAGCAACCCATTATAAAAATGGTCGTTTGCTGTTTATTGGCGATGCAGAAGGGCATGGTATTCCTGCAGCTATCCTTTGTACCTTGATGTATCACTTAGTAGAAAACGCTTTAGAGATGCGTTCTCGGTTTAGTGAACTAACAGGTGCGACTATCTCCCCTGAAGAACCAGCACAGATATTAGAACAAATCCGTGACGGCGTAAAACGCCTTTATCAACATCCTCAAACCGATAAAATGAAAGGTTCTCAACCTTACAAAGAGCATGGTATGGATGCTTCCTTAGCTATCTACTTGCCAGACCAAAAACGTATTTACTATGCAGGAGCTAACTTGCCTGCTGTCATTATTAAAAAAGAAAACCAAACTATTATTGAATTAGAACCTGTTAAAAATCCCCTTGCTAGCTATTATCGCGAGAAAAAATTTGAATCCCGTACTTATAAGGTTCAATCTGGTGATATGCTTTATATGTTTTCCGATGGTTACTATAGCCAACTTATTAACGTGGAGGGTAGAGAGAAACCCCTTGGTAAAAGAGGCTTCTATACCGTTTTACAAAAGGTTGCTTCTTTAGAAGTTTCCCAACAAAAACAAGCATTAGAACAAATTTTTGAGCGCTTTAAGGGGGATAAGGAGCAGACAGACGACATTACTATAGTGGGTATTCGTTTATGATTCTTTTGCAAAGGCGCTATTGTTTGTACGCATAACACGATAACGCAGTGAGGGGGAGGGGATGAAAGTGCCTAAGGAATACTCTTTCCAACGTTTGTCTACTAATTGAATCGTTGCATCATCCATTGTAATCACCTCGGGCCAGGGACGAGGGAATCCCCAAGAACGTCTTTTCCGCTGCGCATTCACAAACAAACGAGCAAACCCTTCATCATCGTACATAAGCCATACATCTCTAACAGCATCAATGTGACTGCCAATAATCCATACGTAGTCACCAAAATTCCCACGAGGAATGTTTGCATCAAAGCACACAATAATCTTTATCGGTAGAAGGGCAGGTTCCTTATTTAAATTTAAAAGGAGAGATTTCAATTGCTGCGGCGGCATGCTCTCAACCCCCATGAATAAAATAGGAATATGTGCTTCTGCTAACGAGCAATCAACCCAGTGGATTTCGGAAAACAATAAAGGTAGATTTTTTAATTTTTCTATTTCTACTGCTGTGATAGGCGGATAAGCGTTTTGTTTTTTCGTAGTCGCATCTATTCCTAATTTACCGCCGTATGCCATTACGTCGCAAGCATGGTCTAAAACATCTAAGGGTCCTTTGCTAAATAATACATCATTACGAGGGTCAAAGTGTTGCATAGCATAGTGAACAAGGTCTTTATAGGTTTCTAAAGATGGGGCTTGTTCATCCACAACCACCATCACTTTAGTAAACATCATCTGTCCTGCACCCCATAAAGCATTCATCACTTTGTAAGCATGTCCAGGAAATTCATTTTGTATTTTCAACAAAGCCAAATTATGAAAGACACCATGGATAGGAAGATTCATATCTATGAGCTCTGGTAATAAAGTTAATTGGATAGGGGTTAAGAAAATCCGTTCTGTTGCCTTCCCTAAGAAAGCATCTTCTTGTGGAGGGATGCCAACAATCGTAGAAGGATACACAGCATCTTTACGATGAGTGATTGCAGTTACATGTACTACAGGATAATCGTCGGGTAAGGAGTAAAATCCGGTATGGTCGCCAAAAGGACCTTCTTTAGCAAAGGGTTCTTCGGGGTCTATGTAGCCTTCTATGACGATGTCGGCATCGGCGGGTACTTCTATAGGTTGTGTAATACAAGGCACTAATACAACAGGACGGTTTCTTAAAAAGCCTGCAAACAGGTATTCATCTACGTTTGGGGGTAGGGGTGCTGTTGCAACATAAGTATAAACAGGGTCGCCTCCTAAAGCGATAGCAATGGGCATCTTCTTTCTTCGTTTTCTATAAAGTTCAAAATGCATGCGTCCTGTTTTATGTAATTGCCAATGCATGATGAGTCGTTGCTCATCTAATACCTGGATGCGATACATACCAACGTTCCGTTGCTTGGTTTCTGGATGATAAGTATGCACTAAGGGTAAAGTGATGTATCTACCCCCATCGTGGGGCCAACACTGCATAATCGGTAGCATGCTTAAACGAGGCTCTAAATGGACCACTTCTTGACACTTCGCAGTCCCTCTTTGAACCTTAGGAAACCATTTAGAAACTTGTCCTAATACAGGTAAGGCTTTCAATTTGTCCAAGAAAGACTGTTTTGGAGCTTGTAAGGAACTAAATAACGCTTGTAGCCGCTCATGAATTTCATTCCAGTCTTTTTTAACATGTAAAGCCAGTGCCATGCGCTCATAGCTGCCAAAAGCATTAATTAAAAGCGGGAAATTCGTTCCCGTGCGTTCAAACAACAGAGCAGGTCCTTGATGTTTTACAACGCGGTCTGTGATTTCTGTGATTTCTAAAACAGGGTCTACATAAGTTTGAATACGTTTTAATTGTCCTATGCGTTCTAAATGCTGAATAAAGGTTTGTAATCCATCAAAACGATACATGCGGACAAAAATGTATAATTTAGCGCAAAATTGGAGAAGCATGTGGTGGCTGCTATTATTGTTTCCTGTGTTATTAAAAGCCTATCATATTGCTGGTGCTGATTTTACTTATCGCTATGAAGGGAATAATCGCTATAGATTAGAATTGACGATTTATCGGGATTGTAGTCGGGATGGACAGCCCAATGTTGCGGATTTTGATGACCCTTTGTATTTGTTTGTGTATGAAAGTAGTTCTAAGGCTTTAGTGAACATTTTAACGGTTTCAAAACCTCGTTATACACCGAAGTTACAGCCTGATGTAGAAAATTGCATGGTAGGGGTACCTCCTGTATGTATTGAAGTAGGCAGATATGTGGCTTATGTAACTTTACCACCGATTCCAGGAGGTTATGATGTGGTATGGCAGCGTTGTTGTAGGAATAGCAATATTGTGAATTTAGCTAATCCGATTTATCAGGGGGCTACGTTTATGGTACATATTCCTGGGACGGAAAGCTATCCAGTGAATTCTTCTCCAGTGTTTCGTCAGCGTCCGCCGTTGTTTATTTGTCGTGGAGCAACCCTAACGTTTGACCATAGTGCAACAGATCCCGATGGCGATTCTTTAGTGTATGTGATTCGTCCTGCAACTTCCAGTTTAGACTACAATAACCTTGGTGCTACTTATAATTTTCCTATGCCTACACCTTCTAATCCTCCGCCTCCGCCGCCCTATCGTCCTGTAACTTATGCCCCTTCTTACTCTGCTCAACAACCCTTTGGACCTAATGGCATCTTTCAAATAGACCCTAAAACAGGGATATTAACCATTAATGCTCCCAATTTAGGATTGTACACGGTGGCGATTTCTGTTTTAGAATACCGCAATGGTGTTTTGCTCAGTGAAGTAAAACGGGATATGCAGTTTCTTGTTGTGGATTGCTTGCCCATTGGTCCGCCACCACAAATTACCCATCAATTCCCTCCTGATGTAGAAGTAAAGGGAGATACCGTAGTGCTTTATGTAAAAGATTCCGCTTGTTATACCGTAATTGCTTATGATACCTCACTAAAAGGAAATTTAACTTATTCCTTGGGGTTTTCTGTTGTCTCTCCTGTGTACAATGTTTTTATCTACGGCAATAATCCTCTTTATATGGATGTATGCGTGCAAGGTGATTGTAATTTTATAGACCAGACTATTATGTTACCAGTTCAAGTGTGGGATGATGGGGAGTGTTATGGTTACAATAATGCTTTTGATACAGTATGGTTACAGATTAAACCTGTAAGCAATCCTCCGCCTTCATTAAATGTAACCTTGGATTCCATAAGGTTTCTTAGTACTACTCCTGTTCCTTTGTTATATAATGGCGATGAAGGTTGTTTTTATTTTACTGTTAGAGATAGTGCGCCTCGTTATGGACCATTACAATATCAGCTAACACTTTATGATCGTTTTTGGCAACCTGTAACGCCGAGCAATCAAGCTACTATCACTATTTTAAGTAATCAAAACGACACGCTTATTCAAGGACGGTTTTGTTGGAAAGAAAATTGTGAGTTTCCTGATGATAGCGCTTATTTAGTGTTTTCTGTTTTAGACTATGGCGGTTGTGCTTTAGATAATATTGCAAAAGATACCATCCCATTAGCGTTTTTATTAAAAGATTCTGAGCCTGTTGTGCTTTATTACGATAGTCTTTCTCTCCCTTTTAATAACGATACCCTTTCTATTCGTGTAAAACAACCTGTGTGTGTGCCGTTGTATTTTATTGATTCGCTTAATCAAGGGCATTTAACGCTTATTGGTGATGGCCCCCTTTTTGATGGCATTCCTCCCGATGGGCAAATTCTACAAACCCAGGGACAAACGATTTTAACCACCCAATTTTGTTTTTATCCTTCCTGTGTTGCTTATGACACTACTTTTGAAGTTCGTATCTATGGCATTAGCCAGCCCGAGTGTAAAAAAGCGGTTTTTGATACTACCATGTTTTATATCCATGTTTACAATCCACCTAATCGCCCTCCCCAACTTAGGCGCTCTATTCCTTCGCCTTCAGACGTAACGGTTGCAGAACCTCTATGCTATTACGTGGAGGTTACCGACCCAGATGATATTTTGGCTTTTCAACTAATAAACTTTTCTTATGCCTTTAACGACACCTTCGGCTATGGTAGCAATGGCAAAATCACTTCTATAGACACGCTTGCTCCCAATCACTATAGAATCCACATTTGTATTACACCCAACTGCTACGTAAACGACCAAGAAATATTATTGCGGTTTTGCTTAGAAGATACAACCACCTGTGATACATTAACCCCTTTATGTGATGCTTTACGATTAAATGTTTCAGATTGTGGTTTAGTTATGCCTAATGTATTTACACCTAATGGAGATGGCATCAATGAATTTTTTGGACCTAAGATTTTAGAAGGGATTCAGCGTTACGAGATGGCGATTTATGACCGTTGGGGAAGGTTGTTGTATCGCGGTACGACCCCATGGAAACCCGATGAAAGCGTGCCGGAGGGGGTCTATTTCTATCAAATCCGATTTTGGTTTCATAATGGTAATGGTCCTGAGTGGGTCCGAGAACAATACGGAAGTTTTTCTTTAATCCGATAAAGCACAATGCGCACTTTTATTTTATTGCTTTTTGTCGTTTCCCTCTATGGGCAATCTCGCCAACTCGTTAAGGCATTCAAAAGTGCCCAGCGCTACATTGATAATCATCAATATCAAAGCGCTTTGGAAATTTTACAAAAACAAACACCAAGCAACCATCCTCGGCTAAATTTCCTCTTAGGGATTTGTTATTTTTCCTTGGGAAACTATGAAGAAGCCTTAGCCGCTTTTGAAAAAGCCTATGAAAAACGTTTTTCAGATAAGGCTCTAGACCCTCTTCAATTGCAATGGTACTATGCAAGAGCGCTTTTAATAAATGAAAAGCCTTCAGAAGCGTTAAAGTTGTTTCAGGAGTATAGGCGTCAATTATTGCGTAAGCCGATAGAAAATCCTGCGGACCAAAGGGCATTACTTACTCGGCGAAGACAATTGAAGTTGGTAGACCTCTATATTGCCTATTGTAAAAACGCCATTCATTACTTACAAAATCCGTTGAAGGTTGAGGTGAAGAATTTAGGAGCAGTTATTAATTCACCGTATCCCGATTTTGCACCTGTTATCACGGCAGATGAGCAAAAATTGTTTTTTACTTCTCGTCGTCCTGGGAATAAGGGGAAGATTGCCTCAGATGGATTTCCTTACGAAGACATTTATGTTTCTGAGCGGGATAGTCAAGGTAATTGGCAACAACCCCGTCCTTTAGAAACCATCAATACCGATTTCCATGATGCCACTATTGCCATCAGTCCTGATGGGCTCACCTTGTTTATCTTACGTTCGGATAATGGTGGAGATTTATATTTTTCAGAATTCCATCAAGGGGTTTGGACGCCTCCAAAGAACTTGAATGTTTTAAGTTCCGACGGACGAATTAACACGGAAGCATGGGAGCCTTCTGTGTGTATTAGTGCTGATGGAAAGATGTTGTTTTTCGTCAGTGACCGAGAAGATGCGTGGGGACGTCGTCAAAGAGATATTTTTTATTGTTATCGCCTTTCTAATGGAAAATGGTCTTCGCCACAACGCCTTCCTTATCCCATCAATACCGAATATGAAGAAGATGCGCCTTTCCTCCATCCCGATGGAAAAACCTTGTATTTTTCTTCTAATCGCCCCGAATCCATGGGAGGATTTGATATTTTTTATAGCGTTCGCAATGAAAACGGTCAATGGTCCAAACCTGTAAACTTAGGCTATCCTATCAATACTACAGGGGATGACCTCTATTTTGTGCTATCTGCAAGCGGAAAACACGGCTATTACGCCAGCAAACGTAAAGACTCCTTCGGTGAAAAAGATATTTATCTTATTGACTTCTCTCCTTTGTGGGCAGAAAACAAAAAAAATCTTCATGCATCGGTTGTACTTCTAAAAGGATGGGTTAAAAGTGCTAAAACTCAACAACCGTTAGAAGCAAAAATCATTATCGTGAACTTAGAGAAACAAGATACCTATGCTGTTACCCGCTCTGAACCAACAACAGGAAATTATTTAGTTACTATCACGCCAGGCAAATACGCCATTTTTGTTCATGCTAAAAATCATTTAGACTATTCTAAGCATATTGTTATTTCTGAAGAGCAAGTAGTATACCGTGAGGTTGTAGAGAATATTTTGTTAGAACCCATTGAAGAGGGTAAGCGTGTGATTTTACGGAATGTGTTTTTTGATTTTGATAAAGCAACCTTGCGTCCTGAGTCTAAAGTGGAGTTAGATAAATGGGTAAGGTTTTTGAAAGAAAATCCCGAATTAAAAATTGAGATTGCTGGGCATACAGACCTTCGTGGCAGCCAGCAACACAACTTAAAACTTTCAGAAGCACGTGCAAAAGCCGTTTATGACTACTTCGTTACTAAGGGC
>WFXK01000372.1 GCA_015490695.1 Bacteroidota bacterium
CGTTTTTTGGGTTTCATTTATCGGAATCGTTTGTTTGAATTATTATTGTTAGCAACGCAAGCGCATAAGCCTGGAGCGGTTATTGCTATCACCTTACCCAAGCAAGATTATGCTTTAACAAAAATTATTTCTATCGTGGAGGGGGAAGGTGCTAAGGTGCTCAGCTGTTTTTCTGAATACGACCCAGAAAGCGATAGCGCTGTGCTGTTATTAAAATTAAACACTGAAGATGCAACCAGAATCCTTCAATCCTTAGAGCGTTTTGGTTATGAAGTTCGTTATTACGATGCCGATGCCCTCCGTTCCTTTGACCTCAAAAAACGTATTGAAGCCCTTTTACTATATTTGAACGTCTAAAATAAAAACCCTATGCGTTTCCTTCTCTTTTTCGGAGTCTTCACCTTTCTAAGTGCCCAGAGCATAGATGTCCTCCGTTATCGCATCCACCTTTACATCAATATTCCCAATCAATATCTGCAAGGCTACACGGAAGTCCATTTCAAAGCGTTACAAAACAACCTCCAACAAGTAGACTTAATGCTATTAAAGCTTCAAGTAGATAGCATAAAAATGGGCAACAACCTGCTTCCTTATACGTATAACGATACGATTTTAACCATCATGCTTCCTTCGGTGATGAATAGTGGAGATAGCGCAGCGCTCTTTATTTATTACCAAGGCACACCGCAGCAAGATGCTTCTTTTGGAGGGTTTTACTTTACTCCAGCTTATGCCTACAACATTGGTGTAGGGATGAGCGCAAACCCCCATAGCTTTGGTAGAGTCTGGTTCCCCTGCATAGATGACTTCAGAGATAGAGCCTTTTTTGAGTTCTTTATCACCACAGACAGCCCCGCAGTCGCCGTCTGTAATGGATTGCTACAACAAGTGCAAAACCTTGGAAATGGAAAAACTTTATTTCATTGGAAACTCAATCAGCCTATTCCTCCTTATTTAGCCTCGGTAGCTGTAAGCCGTTATGTGGCTGTACAAGATACATTCATCGGTATTCAAGATACTATTCCCGTCCGTCTCTATGCTTTAGCGTTTGATACGATAGATTTAAAAAATTCGTTTGTTAACCTTCCCAGTGCTTTTCATGGTTTTGAAGCCCTTTTTGGACCTTATAGATGGGATAGAGTAGGCTATGTCGTTGTGCCTTTCAATGCTGGGGCTATGGAGCACGCAACCAACATCGCCTATCCGCAATTAGCCGTCAACGGACTAACTATTTACGAAACCTTAATGGCACATGAATTGTCTCATCACTGGTTTGGCAACCTTGTAAATTGCGCTTTTGCTTACGATATGTGGCTTAACGAAGGCTTTGCTACCTATTGTGAAGCGTTGTTTAAAGAAAACCTTTACGGTAAAGCCGCCTATACAGATTATATTCGAAAAATGCTGTCTTCAGTTTTGCGAACTACACACATTAAAGATGGAGGTTATTGGGCAATTAGTGGGGTACCTCATAGCCTTACTTACAGCTCTACAGTCTATGAAAAAGGTGCTTGTGTCATCCATACCCTACGTGCCCGCCTCGGCGACTCTCTATTCTTCAACGGATTAAAAAACTACCTTAACCAATACGCCTTTCAAGCCGTTACAAGCGACAGCCTCAAACGTTTCTTACAAATCTTCTCAGGAGAAAACTTAGAAGACTTCTTCCGCTTCTGGGTCTATAGCCCAGGATTTTGCACCTTCATATTAGACAGCACCTACTACGATTCTACTTTTCTATTTCTTAATTGTTCTTTCACCCAACGCTTAAAAGGCACAACACAATATTGTATGGATTTACGTGTGCCTGTTTATACGTTACACAGCGATAAAACTTTACAAAAGCATTGGGTTTCTTTAGCGGGAGCCAATCCCAGTGTTACTTTTTCGTTAAGTACTGCCCCTATCGCCGTTTTTTATGACCCCTATCAAGAGGTAGCCGACGCGAAACTCACCCGTCTTTGGCAAATCACCCAAACAGGTAACCTATACGACGCAGACTTACGTGCTCGGCTTACTGTGCAACAAATCAAAGACACCGCTTACGTGCAAGTCATCAACTACATGGTAGACCCTGCTATCACTTTAGCTGGCTATGAACCTTCAAAAGAGCGTTTTTGGCGTATTCAAGGATGGCTCCCTGATAGCACCCACATCGCCCTACGACTATACTACAACGGCAACAAAAGCTATACCTCTGGCTATTGGGACACAGAACTCTTTGAAGCAAATCCTCAACTACCTGAAGATTCCTTAGTACTGCTTTATCGCCCTCATAGTGGCGCTCCTTGGACTGTGCTGAAAAATGCTCAATTAAACACCGCAGGAAATAACACCGATAGAGTCGGCTACTTTGACTTAGATACCTTACGCTTTGGCGACTACGCTATCGCCTTTAAAAAAAACACCACAAAAAAAGAAGACACCGAAAAAAGCACCATCCAACTCGTCCCTAATCCCACTAAAGGATGGATATACCTCATCGCTAAACCACCTATTCAAGATGCTGTGTTGAAAATCACCGATTTGCAAGGAAGAGTAGTAGCAAGGCTTCCTATCCACATGGGTAAAAAGAAAAAGGTTCGTATCCCCTTACCATCGCTTAGTCAAGGCTACTACCATTTCCAAATCCTTAAAGGAGAAGAGATTTTCTATCAAAACACCTTTTGGATTCTTCCATGAGTGAATTTGAACTCATAGCCCATTTAACCAAAGACTTTCCTTCGTTTTGTAAAGAAGTGGTCGTAGGCGTTGGCGATGATTGTGCCGTATTAAACTGGAATGAACAATACTATTTGCTCATCACCACAGACATGTTAGTAGAAGGCATCCACTTTGACCCCATTTATACTCCTTTGCAACACTTAGGCTGGAAAAGCGTTGTTGTTAATCTAAGTGACATTTATGCAATGAACGGCAGACCCTTAGCCATCACCGTCAGCATTGCTTTTAGCAATCGCTATAACGAAGAGATGCTTTCTTTGTTGTATCGGGGTATTCGTGCTGCTTGTAAAAACTACCGTGTAGATTTGATTGGTGGAGATACTACTACAGCGTTAAAAGGATTAAGCATTAGTGTAACAGCTATTGGCATTGTAGAGAAAGAGCGCTTAACCCTTCGCAAAGGAGCCAAACCCAATGACTTAATCTGTGTTTCGGGCGACTTAGGTGCTGCCTACGCAGGATTACAAATCTTAGAAAGAGAAAAAGCCGTTTTCTTACAAAACCCAGAAATGCAGCCCGACCTTGCCAGCTACGAATACGTTGTAGGACGCCAATTAAAACCTTCTGCCCGAAGAGACATCATGGAATACTTTTTATTAAACGACATCGTTCCTTCCGCTATGATAGACATCAGCGACGGCTTAGCCAATGAAATCCATCATATTTGTAAACAAAGTCAATGTGGTGCTGTCATAGACTTAAATCGTCTTCCTATTGACCACGAAACGATTTTAGTTGCCGAACGCTTTGAAGTCCCCTATACTACTTATGCCCTTTACGGTGGTGAAGACTACGAACTACTTTTTACCCTCCATCCCCGCTACTACGACATCATTAAAACCGATAAAGACTTTATTCATGTGATTGGCTACATCACCGATGAACCCCAGCAAGTCTACATCAAAGACCTCAACGGCAATAAAGTTGAACTACAACCTATGGGCTGGGACCACTTAAAACGATAAAACTATTCTACTAAAAACCGCTTTATTACTATTTGACGTCCTTTTTGTAGAACTAAAAAGTAAATTCCCGGAGGTAAATCCACATTATAACGGCTCTTAGGATAATGGATTTTCCATTGTGCAATGGCTTTTCCTACTAAGTTATAAAGTCGTGCATAGTATCCTTGCGCATTCCAAACAATGAGGTTACCGCGGCGATAAAAAACTTGAATAGGGTGGTCAATAGCGTCTTGAGCGCTGCTATTTAAGTTCAAATATTCATAAAAAGCGCCGAAGGAGCGATTGCCTCGTAGCGTATCGGTTTGTCCTGGTGTTAATAAAGTCGTTATAGAAACCCCTCGCTCTATTTGATATTCAAACACCACTCCCACATCTTTGGCAAACCAATAATACTGGGTTAAAGTATCCCATAGGAAGTAAGGCATATCCCACTGGTTATTAGCAGCATCCCAAGCAAAGGCAGTGTCTACTATATAAGTATCCATTCTAAGACGAACGACTTCAGGATAAGTATAGCCATAAAAATACATGCTACCATAGGCATCTATGGTGATAGAGCGGTTCATGTGCCGAATGATAAAGCTATCTTCAGGCGCTGTTCCAATATGTAATCGCATAGTAATGGTAGGAAACTGCCGAATAGCTCCATAGGAGAGATTACTTACCCAGAAAGTATCGGGTCGGTCATACTGCACCGCTTGCGCTTCAAAATAGAGCCCTTGTACCCAGAGTCTAAAATCAGCAGGATATTGCCAAAAACCTTGATAAACTAAAGCATTGCTATCCATGATGCCAAACAGGTTTTGCGGAATATTAAAGATTCCTAAGAGCAAAAAGCCTTTTTGAGCGAAGTTGCTTTGTGGGAAACTATCATAACCCTCCCACCCTTGTGGCGTTAACCACCCAAGCGTATCATTGCTTGCTTGAAAATTTCTGGAAGTTAAATCCCAAACTTGATTAGGGCCCGGTTGCAAAGGGAAGTTGGCAGTATCTATTAAAGTATGATAGCGATATTGTAAGCCTATCTTAGGCAATTCGCTGGCTGTTAAGGCTGTCATCTGCGCACAAACAACACCACATAAGAAAAACAGTCCTTTACGCATTGCCTTCAAAGAATACTTGAGAGCAAAAGTAGAAAATTCATATTTATTTAGCCAAACTATAACACAGGATACGTTCAAGAAACTTTAACAAACTTTTATAGTTTCTATAGTTTTGTCTTTCAAAAAGAAATAAGTAGGTATTACAGCTTCCTTGATGTAAGATTAAGGATGTAAGGTTAAGCAATTTTCTCATTACTACACGGGTTTAATTGTAGAATTATGAAAAACGGGTTTAATCGTAGAATTATGAAAAGGATAAGATTCCCAATAATGTTATTATTGGTAATAGGTGGTTTTAGAGCAGTCTATGCAGGAATTAGAGGTATTAGCAGAGCGCGGAGATGCCCAAGCCCAATTTCCATTAGGATGGTGTTATTATACAGGAGAAGATATAGCACAAGATTACCAGCAAGCCTTCTATTGGTTCAAAAAAAGTGCAGAACAAGGCTATGCAAAAGCATAATTTAACCTCGGATTGATGTATTGCTCGGAAAAATATAGAGA
>WFXK01000373.1 GCA_015490695.1 Bacteroidota bacterium
AAATTATAACTACTACGTCGTCAGAGACCCCTCCCGTTCGGTCTTCAGAGACTTCTCTAAAGGCTTTATTAACATCCTCAGCCTACGACAAGTCATAGATAGAACCAGCATAGACGCTCCAATTTACCCCCGTAGCGGTAGCATCTTTATCTTTACTCTTGAAGTAACTCCCCCCTACTCTATGTTCATTAAAAAAGATTATAAAAATCTTCCTGCCGCCGAACGCTATCATCTTTTAGAATTCCATAAATGGAAATTTGATGCAGGATTCTATATCAACTTAATTGGAAAAATGGTGCTCAATCCCCGAATGCGCTTCGGTTTCTTAGGCTCTTATAATCCTGATGTGGGTCCCTCTCCATTTAATCGCTTTTACTTAGGGGGCGACGGACTACAAGGATTTAATTTAGATGGAAGAGAAGTCATCGCCTTAAGAGGATACCGCTACCCTGTCATCGGCGGTAACTACGGAACTTTAATCTATAACAAATTCACCATTGAACTAAGACAAGCGCTTTCTTTAAATCCGAATGCAATGTTCTGGGTTCATGCTTTCTTTGAAGCAGGAAACGCATGGGAAAATCCCGTAGAATTTAATCCTTTTTCACTAAAACGTTCTATCGGTGTGGGTATTCGGGTTAATTTACCGATGTTTGGACTCATGGGGGTAGATTATGGCTACGGCTTAGACCCTGTTTATTACAACGGTGCCCCCATCAACAGAGGAAATTTCCACTTTATGATAGGTCAACAATTTTAAATCCTATAAAGCTATGCGAGTGCTAATATTTTTTTTAACTACTGCGTTTGTTTTTGCACAACGATGGGGCTACGTAGATACGGAGCGTATCTTAGAACAAATGCCAGAGTACAAAGCCGCACAACAAGAAATTGAACGCATCTCTCAACAATGGCAACAACAATTAGACCAAATGTACAAACGTATTGATGAAATGTACCAAGAGTACCGCGCCAAAGAAGTACTCATGAGTGAAGAACAAAAAAGAGCTTTTCAAGACAAAATCATCCAAGCCGAAGAAGAAGCACGACAATTCCAAAAAGAAAAATTCGGCTATCAAGGTGAGCTCTTCAAACTCCGGGAAGAAAAAATGAAGCCTATTCAAGAGAAGATTGTAAAAGCGGTGGAAAGCTTTGCAAAAGAAAAACGCATTAATATCATTGTAGATCGCAGCTCTGCTGTCGTATTCCTTTATGCAGACCCCGCTTACGATTATACCGACCAAATCATCCAACGCTTAGGATTACAAAATCGTTAATATACTTTTGCAGCCATGAAAAGCTTTCTATTATTCTGTAGCATTGCCATAACAGCAGCACAAGTCAAAATCGGCTACATTAACGTAGAGCAAGTCCTTTTCTTAATGCCCGAGTATAAAGAAGTAGAAAGTCAACTCTTTACTTTTGAACAAAAACTATCGGAGCAATTGAAAATCAAACAACAATATTTACAGACCAAATTGGAAGAGTATCAACAGCTGCGCTCTGAGGGAAAACTATCTGTAGAACAAGACCAACAAATGCAACAAGAGCTACTGAAGTTGCAAAAAGAAATTCAAGACTTTGCACAACAAGCAGAAATGCGCCTTTTAGAAAAACGACAAGAACTAATGCAACCGCTTATTGATAAATTACAAAAAGCCATTGATGAATTAGCAGAAGAGTTAGGTTATGATTATATACTAAACACTTCTATTTCAGGCACTTCAGTAGTTATTCGCGGACCCGAAGAGCATAATTTAACCATACCTTTATTAAAAAAGTTGAACATAGAAATTCCCAAAGAGCTACAACAACAAGAAAGTTTGCAGAGTGAGCAGAAGTGATTGTCCTATTGCGGTTTTTGATTCGGGGGTAGGTGGGTTAACAGTTGTTAAAGCACTTAAAGAGCACTTGCCTCAAGAAACCATTATCTATTTCGGTGATTTATTACATTTACCTTACGGAAATAAGTCTTTAGCTTCCATTCAATACTATACAAGGACTATTGCGGCATGGTTGCGTAGGCATTTTTCGCCGAAGTTATTTGTGATTGCATGTAATAGTGCCAGTGCTGCCGCAGCAACCATATTAAAAAAGACCTTGGATATTCCTGTCATAGAAGCCATAGAGCCTACTGTAAAAGCCATCTTAAAAACAGGTATTCAAGACATTGGCATCATAGGTACGAAAGCAACGATTCAAAGTGGGGTTTATGAAGAGCGTTTAAAGGCATATCAACCGCAATTACGCATTGCTGTACTGGCAACTCCTTTATTAGTTCCTTTGATAGAAGAGGGGTGGATAGACCACCCCGCAACAAAAATGATTGTAGATACTTACTTAGATACACCTGCTTTCCAAAACATCCGTTTATTGGTTATGGCTTGTACCCATTATCCTCTATTGAAAAAAGTTATAGAAAGCCATTTTGAACACCAAAAAGTAAGATTTCTCTACTCTTCTTTTTGTATCGCACAAGCGACCATAGATTTTTTAAAATCGCAACGCCTTCTTTCATCACGCCGTCACGCATCTGACCGTTTCTTCGTTACCGATTTATCAGACCACTTTAAGAACTTAGCAAGCACCATATTAAAAGGCAACATTCATTTAGAACAAATAGACTGGCATTTGTTGAAAGATTAAAACTTATTGTTTTACTCTTCTAAAGAAGAGACGCGTAATAAAGATACCTTCTTCATCGCCGCTACCTGCATGGGATTCTACACCGCTGGTAACAAAAACTAATTCCCAGCCTTCTTGAGCCAACTTATTGATTTTGTCTGTAATCAAGGCATCGTTAGAAGCAATGTTTCTGAAGTTAATCCCTGTTGCACTGAAGAAGTTCAGCATTTTTGTTTCTTTAAATCGGTCTATTTTCAGTTGTCGTCGTCCGATAGCGCCCATTTTGGTGTCGGTTCCTTTAGTGCGCTCTAAGGTGTACTGGTCTACATCTAAGGGCTGAGTTGCTTCAATCATGCGGGAACGCCCTAATCCCATCGGAATAATAGACTCTACAATTGTTACTACCTTGTACTCATACTGTTGAGCCCATAACGGCAACGCCACTACCGATAAAAGAAACGCATAAAACCTCCGCATAGCGCACAAACTTTAAGTTTTCTAAAACAAGTCGCAAAATGATAAAACTTTTCTATAACACCAAACACTCCTTTTTAAAACGACGATAGAACAATGCCGCAAGTACTACAACGGCTAAAGTAACCACCACTTTTTTCCAAAAGACGCCAAACCACTCCATTAAAAACAAAGCACTTAAAAAGAAAAACAAAGGAATAAATAACCACTTTTTTTGATAGGGGATAGGATAGTAACGTTGGGCACCTATTAAAGAAAGCACAAGCATGGTTAAATAACACAACAGGGTTGCCACAGCACAAGCAAAATACCCCCATAAGGGAATCCCTATCCAATTCACTACAATCGTGATCGTAGCACCTATGGCAGCAAAGTAAAGCCCCCATTGGGTTCTATCGCTTAGCTTATACCATAAGCTCAAATAGGTATAGAGTGCAAAAGCCACGTTAGCAAGCAGTAAGATAGGAATCACATAATGGCCTTCTCGGTATTCAGGAGGTAATAATCCCTGAGGTAGTAACCCCCAGAAGGTAAAAGAAAGGAGCTCTTGACGAAAACCCGCAATTAGGAAAAAAACACTTAAAAGAAAGACACTATAAAGATGAAACACTTGAGCCATTTGTTTAGGGGTTTTTTCGCCATGCCGTTTGAAAAAGAAGGGTTCTACAGCATAGCGGAAGCCTTGAGAAAACAAAGCAATGGTCATTGCAATTTTATAGTTTGCAGCATAAATGCCATTGAGTTCCAATCCTGTGCGGGGTTTTCCCATAAAATAATTTTGGTCTTCCCACCAACGAGGAAGCAAAACTCTGTCTAAGCTCTCATTGATAGCGCCTAAAAGCCCTGCCAACATAATAAACGCACCATAGCGCACCATAGGCTTCCAATACTTAGGAGCCCATTCCAAAGAAAAAGGGATATGCATTAAAAAAGCCAATAACGTTCTTGTCGCTGAAGCAATTAAATTCGCTATCCAAACGTAAGTGATACCTAAACGCCATACGCCAATAAAGAGAATATTAAGTCCCAAAGTAATGAGCACATTGGTTAAAGAAATCGCAACAAAATGCCATGGTTTTTCCTTATAGCGTAAATATGCCATAGGGAGGGCAGCTAAAACATCTAAAACAATAATGAGTGCTAAAAGCGCAATCCATTCTGGATGTTGCGCATACCCCAATGCTCTTGCAATAGAAGGAAGAAAAGCAAAAACGAATATTAAAAAAGTACTACAAAGTCCAAAAACAATCGTAAGGGCGTTAGTAAATGCTTGTTGTTCTGATAAAGTATGGCGGGCAAACCGGAAAAAGGTTGTCTCCATTCCAAAAGTTAAAAAAATCAGTGGATAGAAGCTTAAAGCATACAAATCGGAAAAAATCCCGTATTCTTCAGGTTGGAACACATAAACATATAAAGGGGTTAGTAGCCAGTTTAATACTCGGCTTACAATTGCACCGAAGCCATAAACTGCACTATGAACGAGCAGTCGCACCCACTAAAGGCAGTTTAATTCTAAAACAAGTACGTCCAGGTTGACTCTCTACTTCTATTTTGCCGTTATGGCGTTCAATAATTTGTTTTACGATGGTAAGTCCCAAGCCTGTTCCTTCACCCTTCTTTTTTGTAGTAAACAGGGGTTCAAAGATTTTATTTTGGATTTCTGGAGGGATTCCGGGACCGCTGTCTATGACTTCTACGATAGCCCAGCCATCTTGGGCATAGGCTTTTACTTCAATCGTTCCTTGGCTTCCTACGGCTTGGATAGCATTCACCAATAGATTGGTCCACACTTGGGTAAGTTGGTCGGGAAAACCTTGGATTTTTAAAGAGGGGTCAAAATGGGTTTGGAGTGAAATCCCTCGTTTAAAGTAATTGGCATAGATAGTTAGCACTGTTTGGATAGACTCTTGTAAATCTACGGTTTCGGGAGTTTGGTCATCTCCTTTATAAGCGTACATGCGCAAAGCGGAAACGATTTTTTGCGTTTTACCTACAGCGTTTTGAATCACAAAAGCATTTTGACGTAGACGTCCTAAGGCATATAGGATTTCTATCATCTGATTACTTAATGGTGATTGAAAAAGTGCGATATAGGGTTCAATAGTTTCTTGGAAACCGATTTTTGCTAAGACATCGGCTATTTCTTCAGCGTTTGCGATGCCATGTTGGATAAGGGTTGCTTCGTGTTTCCTTCGTAGGGTTCTTTGCTCTCTTGCAGAGCGATAAGTTACTTCACTCTCTAAAACTTTCAATAAAAGTTTTGAGAATAATCTTTGTTGGTTTTCTGGGAGTTGTTGAAAGATAGTTGGTAATTGGTTTACTACTTGAGGCAGCGATTGGTGAAGATTTTCAATAGCGCCTTTGATGGCACCTATAGGAGTATTGATTTCGTGGGCTACGCCTGCAACGACTTGCCCTAATGCTGCCATCTTTTCTGCTTCAATCAGTTGTTGTTGTTGTTGTTTAATGGTTTGTAAAGATTTTTCTAATTCCCAGTTGGCTTTTTCTAGCGCTTCTTTCTGGCGTTCTATTTCTTCTTTTTGTTGGGCAATTTGTTTGGTTCTTTCTTGGACTAAGCGTTCCAAATAGGCTTTTTGCCGTTCTAAACGAATCGTATTGATTTTAACTAAACCGACAACCAAACTAAAAAGTCCTATAAGATACAGCATATAAGCCCACCAAGTACGGTAAAAAGGGGGATGGATGTAAAAGGTAACTTGAGCCATGGAGGTTTCAGCACTATATTGCCTAAAAGCGTTTTTTGCTCTAATTTGTAGCACATAGTTTCCTTCTCTCAGTTGGGGGAATTCACAAATGTTGCCTTGTAGCGGTTGCCATCGGTCGTTTAGTCCTAAAAGACGGTATTCAAAGACTACGTCTTCAGGGCGAATAAAATAAGGTGCAGAGAGGAAGAAACGCAAGGAATTCTGTTCATAATCTAGGTCTTTTACTAAATCAGGGCGAAGAAAAGTGCCGTCGCCCAATTGTACTTTAGTAACGGCTGCTTTGAATGGTAGGGAAAGGGTATCTTTCAGGCGATTTTTATGAAGTCGTACCAAAGTGTTTGCATAAACGCCATAAAGATAATTCCCTTGTGCATACAGCAGCCGAAAAGGTTCTTTTACGATGCGAGACCATAGAATCCGCTCAGAGGTCTTTCCTCTGTCTTTCAGAGAAATCTTGATAAGACTTTCTTGTGTTTGAACCCATAGCCAATCACCATCTACACAAGCGCTTAAAATCGTTTGATTTCCTAAGAGTCCGTTAATCCATTCTATGGGTTCTAATTTACGGTGCGATAAGGACAAATGATAGAAGCGGCTTCGGTCGTAAAGGATAGTTT
>WFXK01000374.1 GCA_015490695.1 Bacteroidota bacterium
CGTTAAGGACAGGGGCTTCTAAGATTGTAAAGATTTGTTCGGGGTTTACATTCCCGCATTTTTCACATTGTACTTGTTGGGCTTCTGCATAATGCGCTTGAGCGCGCAAATACCCTATGGCTTCTATAGGATTACCAAAAAAAACAGGATAACCCCCTTGGTCTAACAATAAAAGTTTATCAAAACGTTTATAGAGTTCTGAGGAGGGTTGATGGACAACCACAAAAATCAATTTCCCTTTGTGGGTAAGTTCTTTTAGTAAGTCAATGATGATTTCGGAGTCTCTGCTGGAGAGTCCTGAAGTAGGTTCATCTAAGAAGAGGACAGCAGGTTCTCGGATAAGTTCTAAGGCGATGTTTAGACGTTTTCTTTGTCCTCCACTGATTTTTTTATTTAGCGGTGTTCCAACTTTTAGATGACGAATCTCATAAAGTCCTAACTCTTGTAATGTTTGTTCTACGCGTTCTTTGATTTGTTGATTGGTTAAGTCTTTGAAGCAGAGTTTAGCGTTATAGTAGAGGTTTTCAAATACGGTTAAGTCTTCAAAGAGCAGGTCGTCTTGATAGACGGCGCCAATAAGTCCTTGGATTTTTTCTTTTTCTTTATGGATGTCTACGCCGTTTAAGAGCACTTTACCTGAGGTAGGTTGTAGGGTCCCATTAAGGAGGTTTAACAAGGTAGATTTTCCTGCGCCGCTGGCACCCATGATGGCAACCAATTCTCCGGATTCTGCAGAAAAACTAAGCGGATGAATACCAACTTTGCCCGAAGGAAAACGATAAAAAAGGTCTTTAACAACAAACTGAATAGGGGTATAACCCTCTTCTTCTGCTGCTAAACGCTTATATAAGTCGCTGTAATAAACGCTTTCACCATTGGGAAAACGCAAAACAGCACCCGGACCTAAAATATGAAGCGTATCTTTACGTAAAGTCTCACCATTGAGTTCAACGGTGTCTTTTCGGTTAGTTCTTAAAAAGATTAAATGGCTGTTTTTGAATTTTGCACAAGTTAACAGGGAGCGAAGACCAGGTTCGTATAAAAAGTTTTTTGTTTGGATGTTGGGGTTAGAGCCGATAACGAGCCATTCTGCCGTGGCTGGTGCAGGGAATTCGTTTACGGTCATGGTAATAAGGTCATCTAAGTAAGTAGAGGGAATACGTAGGTATTCCGCAGCTAAATGAGCAACTTCAATTTCTTCATTATCTAAGACTTTATCGGCGTAGATGAGGGCTATGAGATTGGCTAAAAGATAAAGTTTTTGGTCGCTGGTTAATTGGGTTGCAATGTTTTCGCATAACGTTTTTAAATCTTCATCGTTTGCTTCGGTTGCTTTTAGAAAGAATTGGAAGTAGTGATTAGCGGTTTCCTTACTAAAGTGTCTATCTAAGAACTCTTTAACAACCATTTTTTCTTTTTCGTCCATGCTACCTTTTGCCGATACGATAGCAAAGAGTTTTAGTAGGGCTTCAACCAGTTTTTGTTGCATGCTTGGCAAAGTTAAGGGATTGTTGCATAAGTGCGTAATGCCTTTTAATTTTGCCCTTCCCAAAAAGTGAGCGCCTATGTATTGGACATTAGAATTAGCTTCTTATTTAGAAGACGCCCCTTGGCCTGCAACGAAAGAAGAGTTAATAGATTATGCCCAACGAAGCGGCGCTCCCTTAGAAGTCATAGAAAACTTACAAAAGTTACCTGATGACGACACTATCTACGAAAGCATTGAAGATATTTGGCCCGATTATCCAACAAAAGAAGATTTCCTTTTCAATGAAGATGAATATTGATTGGAAAAACAGAAAAAAGCCTCTAACTTTAAGGCGCTTTTTAAGAAAAGTCTATGAAAGTTAGTGTTATAGGTGCAGGCAATGTAGGAGCAACATGCGCAGACGTTATTGCTAAGCGCGATTATGTAAAAGAAGTTGTCTTATTAGACGTCAAAGAAGGATTAGCCGAAGGAAAAGCCTTAGATATTTATCAAAGTGCGGCTATTCATGGCTTTGATACCCGTGTCGTAGGAACAACGAACGACTATTCAAAGATTGCTGATTCGGATGTTGTGGTGATTACAGCGGGTAAGCCCCGTAGTCCAGGCATGTCCCGAGACGATTTAATCCACGTAAATGCCAAAATCGTAGAAAGCGTTGTGAAGTCTGTTGTGCAATATGCTCCCAATGCGATTTTAATCATGGTTTCTAATCCCTTAGATGTGATGGCGTATCATGCATTAAAAATTAGTCAATTTCCTAAGGAGCGGGTCATTGGTATGGCAGGGATTTTAGACACCGCTCGCTACAGAGCCTTCTTAGCAATGGAGTTAAATGTTTCTCCAAAAGATATTCAAGCCTTGCTCATGGGTGGACACGGCGATACGATGGTTCCTCTGCCCAGTTATACTACTATTAGCGGCATCCCTGTCTCGCACTTCATAGATAAAGAACGATTGAATAAAATCATAGAACGGACGAAGTTTGGAGGGGGAGAAATCACGAAGTTAATTGGTACTTCAGCATGGATGGCACCCGGAGCAGCAGCAGCACAAATGGTAGAAGCCATCTTATTAGACCAAAAGCGCATCTTCCCCTGCTCTGTTTACCTCCAAGGAGAATACGGTATTGA
>WFXK01000375.1 GCA_015490695.1 Bacteroidota bacterium
GCCATAGAAAATCTTGTTTGGTTAAAGGCATACTACCATAAGCCTTGGCTTTGAAGAACAGTTTGAATGACTTCTCTGACGCATCCTTGTCCTCCATTGTGTTTTGTAATCCAGTCGGCGATGGCACGGACTGCTTCGTCTGCATCGGCAGGAACAACCGCTATGCCCGCTAATTGTAAAACCTCTAAATCTAATAAATCATCACCAATGTAAAGAGTTTGCTCAAACGATAAATTCTGGGTTTTACAAAATTGTTTGAAGGCTGTTGCTTTATCCTCTAATCGTTCATAAATGTGTTGGATACCCAGACTTTGTAGTCGTTTTTTTACTACTGAAGAGCCGCCTCCGGTGAAGACAGCTAATAAAAAGCCTTTTTTTACAGCATATTGGATGGCATAACCGTCGCGCACATGCATTTTTCTAAGCAGGCTTCCATCTTGTGCGATAAGCAGTGTGCCATCGGTGAGCACACCATCAACATCCATAGCAATACAGCGGATGCTTCGTAATCGCTCAAGAGGTGGTACTTTCAAGATGTTTACGATAATCGCTCAAGAATCGTTCTAAACCAATGTCTGTTAAAGGATGTTTAAAGAGTTGTTGAAGTACCTTAAAAGGCATTGTTGCAACATCAGCCCCTGCTTCTGCGCTGGCAATCACATGCTTAGGATGGCGAATGCTGGCGGCTAAAATCTGGGTCTCAAAACCATAGTTATCAAAAATAAGGCGGATTTGTTTAATAAGGGCAATCCCGTCGTGCCCGATGTCATCTAAGCGTCCTAAGAAAGGACTTACGTAAGTTGCTCCTGCTTTAGCAGCTAACAACGCTTGCGCAGGGGAAAAAATTAAGGTGCAGTTTGTCCGTATGCCTAATTGACTCAGAGTAGCGATGGCTTTAACCCCGTCAGGAATCATAGGAATCTTTACAACAATATTAGGATGGATGTTTGCTAATTGTTTCGCTTCTTCTACCATGGCTTCGTAGTCTGTAGCGATGACTTCGGCGCTGACGTCGCCCGATACGATTTCACAAATTTTTCTATAGTGGCTCTCGGGGTCGGAAACCCCTGCTTTCGCCATTAAAGTGGGATTAGTAGTAACGCCATCTAAAATCCCGTATGCAACAGCTTCTTGAATCTCTGTTAAGTCTGCTGTATCTAAGAAGAAACGCATAAGAATTCCTTTTTTAGGCTGCCAAAAATAAAAAGTTTACTCTTTAGAACCAAGATAACGCTCTTCTAAAGCGGTGATTACTGCAGCATAATGACTATAAAACGCCTCTCCCATAGCTTCTTCAAGATGATGGTACTGCTGCCATAGTTGCTCATCGCTATCGTTGTCTAAATAGATTGTGGCAATTTGGAATAAAACTTGTTCTTCTTTTTGAATGTGTGCGCTTAGCAAAGTGAGGTACTCGGAAGCAGCTTCTAAAAAAACTTCCCATTTTGCCTGTTGCATCGCTTGTCGCATCTGTGCTAAATAATTTCTCCCTTGCTCATGTTCATGTAACATCATTGCAACGGGTCCTTGCTCTAAATGATTGTCTTTCTTTATTAAAAAAGGAAAAAAAACTTCCTCTTCCTTTCCATGGTGCCATTTATCGGCAAAATCCCGAAAAAAATCTAACAACATACTCAAATCGTTAGAAGCAACACATTGTTGATGTGACAATTGAGCACAGAAATAACGCAACAAATCCATTCCCCGCTCTATAATCCTATGCTCTTCTTTTAAGCGATTTATAGACTTCATAAGCGCAATATTATTCCGATATTTTGAACTTTTATGTGAGTTGCATCACGTTTCCATGTGCTTTGCATCAAGTCTTGAAGGTTTCAAAATTTCCTCTTAACTTTGCAATCTAAACTTAGTCTAAATAAGGTTATGAGTGAAGAGGCATTGATAAAGCAGTACACGGAGCGGGAGTATGCTTATGGATTTTCTTTAGCCATAGAAGAAGAATTAGCCCCTAAGGGGCTTAATGAGGACATCATTCGTTTTATTTCTGAGAAGAAAAACGAGCCTGAATGGTTATTGAATTGGCGTTTAAGAGCGTATAGAGCATGGAAAAAGATGCAAGAGCCTAAATGGCAAAATGTTTATTATCCACCTATAGATTATCAGGCAATCCACTATTATGCTGCACCAAAGAAACCTCGTTATAAAAGTTTAGATGAAGTTCCTAAGGAGATTTTAGATATGTTTGAGCGCTTAGGGGTTCCGCTTAAAGAGCGGGCAGCCTTAGCAGGCGTCGCCGTAGACGCTGTCATGGATAGCGTATCCGTCGCTACTTCCTACAAAGAAGAGTTAAAAAAATTAGGCATCATCTTTTGCTCCATCAGTGAAGCGATTCAAGAGTACCCTGATTTAGTGCGGAAATACTTAGGAACAGTCGTTCCTTATAATGATAACTTTTTTGCGGCATTGAACTCTGCTGTGTTTAGCGATGGCTCTTTTGTCTATATCCCTAAGGGCGTTCGCTGCCCTATGGAGCTTTCTACCTATTTCCGTATTAACGCAGCCAACACAGGACAATTTGAACGAACACTCATCATTGCGGATGAAGGTAGTTACGTCAGCTATTTAGAAGGCTGTACTGCACCCATGCGCGATGAAAATCAATTGCATGCTGCCGTTGTAGAACTCATCGCCTTAGATGGTGCCATGATTAAATATTCCACAGTGCAAAATTGGTATCCAGGCGATAAAGAAGGCCGTGGCGGTATCTATAACTTTGTTACGAAACGGGGTATCTGCAAAGGAAAACACAGCCGTATCCAATGGATTCAAGTAGAAACAGGTTCTGCTATCACATGGAAGTATCCCAGCGTTTACTTAGTAGGGGACCACAGTGTAGGGGAATTCTACAGTGTTGCCCTCACGACAAACTTCCAACAAGCCGATACAGGAACCAAAATCATCCATATTGGTAAACACACCCGTTCCCGAATCGTTTCTAAAGGGATTTCTGCAGGGAAAAGTCAAAACACTTATAGAGGATTAGTAAAAATAACGAAGAAGGCTGTAAAAGCCCAAAACTATTCTCAATGCGATTCCTTACTGATAGGCGACCAATGTGGAGCGCATACATTCCCTTATTTGGAGTCTGAGCGAGCCGATGCGGAGATTCAGCACGAGGCAACTACTTCTAAAATCAATGAAGAGATGTTATTTTATTGTCGTCAGCGCGGTTTAGACACAGAACAAGCAGTAGAGTTGATTGTAAATGGTTTTTGCAAAGAGGTTATGGAGTTATTACCTATGGAGTTTGCTGTTGAAGCACGGAAGTTATTAGGGATTAAGTTGGAGGGAAGTGTAGGCTAATTAGAAAGGATAGCCGATACCTACATTGTATTGAATGCGTGCACCGCCAATATCATGCCATTTTTTGACGACAAAATCTTGGATGTCAGGAGCATAGAGTTGTTGTGCAATATCAAAGCGCATGATAAAGTAATCAAAGTCAAGACGGATGCCGATGCCGGCATCCCAGCCTAATTGTAGCGTACGGGTACTTAATAGTCCTCTGGGGTCTTCAAAAGCGCTGCCTGGAGCAAACCAAACATTGCCCGCTTCTACAAACACCGCTCCCTCTACATAAGAAAATAAAGGCTGACGATACTCCCACGCAACTTCAAAAACATATTCCCCACCAGGAGTAATTAAATTGGACGACACGGTATCAAAACGGAAAAGTCCTGGTCCTAAGGTACCATTTTGCCATGCTCGCATGCTATTTAATCCACCTAAGAAATAACGCTCTTCAAAAGGTACCATTAAACTATAAGGTCCTCTACCAGCAATCCCAAGATGGAGCCTTACTAAAGAAGCACCTTTTAGTAGTGCAAAAGGAAAACGACGACGATATTCTGCATAGGCTTTCCAGTATTGTCCGTAGTTAATTGTTCCGTCTAATAAGCCGTCATAAATAGAGCCGTCTCCCCTACCCTGCTGGTTTCTTATCCAATCTAACAAAAGCGGAAGTGTACCACCAAAACCCACGCCAAACTGAATAAATTGCCCAGGAACTACTAAATCTTTTTCATAATCTTTTTGAAGGGTCAAATTATACAAAAATCCTGTGTTATAACGAGGGATGTAGTCTCTGATGACAAAAGTACGGATGTTTGTTGGTAGATTAAACAAAATTTCTTGGAAAACGGGCGACAAACGACTATCCACTCGGTTAATGTTAATTAAAGAGATTTGTCCATAGGCTTGCCATCCTTTAAACGCTTTTCCAAGCGGTTGTTCATAACGATAAGAGTACTGAAAAGCAATTTGTGTACGACTAAACTCTGCTCTTTGTTCTGTTGTATGGGAAAATTGTAAAAGGGTTGTTGGGGCAATTAATTGTTGGGTCCAGCGGCTTATAAGCCACATGCGTGGAATGCGAAGCACAATCCGCTGATTGAATTGAAAAAAATACTGCGTCTCTGCCGTAGGGTCAGGCTTATAAAAACGTAAGTTCCCATTAAAATGAATCCTTAATTGCTCCGCTTTACGAAAAAGACTTCGGTCTGTCAAACTAAAAGCAACGCCAAACCCCGGTAAATTAGCATTTAGTTGATTGTCCGAAGATTGGAATCCTTCTATCCCCAAAAGCACTCCCCAACGAGGACGCGTCCGTAAAGTTAAACGAGCATACAGGCTTTGCCATTCAAAATTAGGAAAGTATTGCCAATATACGGTGCTGAACATCCCTAACTCATATAACTTTTGACGGGTTGTTTCAAAAAGGCTCTTTTTAAATAGCAAGCCCTCCTTTGTTGGACACACTTGAATATAGCGCAATACATAAGGCAGTTTTATCATCCACAACGTTTTAGGTTCTATTTGAATATCCCAGAAACAATAGCGAGACTTCACATAATCATTTCGTTGAAAATTTTGTTCAAAAGGATTGTTGTCTTCAATTGCAATGGTGATGCTGTCTACAATCATGATTAAATTAGAATCGGGTAGATGGACTTGCAGCCAGAGTTTTCCTTGAGTGGTGTCTATCCAATAAGAAACGTTTTCTGGAGAAAAGGCGAAAAATCCGTTTTCTTGCGCTAAATCAGCAATTTGCAAACGGGTTTTTCCTAAACCACTTTCATCATAAGGTGCTCCTTTTTGAATGTAAGGTAATTTCCCTTGAGCATAAGCACTATCCAATAAACGCAATAAAGTCGCATCTTGTGTCTTGAAAGAAACGCTATCGTAGTAGTAACGTTTTCCTTCTTGAATACGAAAAATAATTTCCACTTTCCGTGGTTGTAAACGCAAAGAACGAACAACCGCTTGAACCTGAGTGTGGAAAAAACCCTTAGAAAAATAAAAACGTTTTAAGTTCTCAATATCTTTTATTAACTGCGTTTCTGAAAGTACAGCAGGCGGCTCTCCTAATTCCATAAGTAAATGGGCTGTAGCTTCCAACCATCTTTGATAAAAACCAAAAGGAACTTTTCGGGAGGTATCTTTTAATAAAGTTTGTCCTAAGGTGTAAAGATGGAGATAGTAAGGAAAAAAAATGATTTTTTTATTTGGTGCGGTACGGACTAAGGGGGCTAAGCGCTCTTCATCAAAAGTTTGATTACCCTCAAAACGGGGGTAACGGGCTACAAGCCATTGGTCATGACTAAGATACTGCAATGGATTGCAGCCCACAATAAAAACGCTTAACATTGCCGCAAATGCCCTTTCCCGGAAAGCAAACATGGAAACGATGGCGAAGTTTAACAATAAAAAAGTACCGACAAAAATACAGGCTATTTTTAGTTGAAGGCTATAAACCTGTAAAAGCCTTGCTAAACAGCTCCTATGGAGTTGAAGCAGTAATCCTTACACCATCATTTGAAAACGAGTTTTCGTCGCTTCCGTGTCCTTCCTATGTAGTAAAACCGGAACAATTACGTCAATTAAGTACGCAACAAAATCCTGAAGGGGTTATCGCTATTGCTCGCCTACCTTCACAAAAAAGCTTCCAACAGCTTTTTGAACGTCCCCATCCTACCCTGCTGTTGTGGAATATCCAAGACCCTGGAAACCTTGGTACTTTGCTTAGAAGTGCTTTATGGTTTGACTTCTCCCGTATAGTGCTATTGGGCACTTGTGTAGACCCCTTTAACCCCAAAGTAGTTCGAGCAAGTATGGGTAGTCTTTTCTTTGTAGAATTATATTTTGCCCACTTAGAAACATTAAAAAACTTTTACACAAAACTTCAACCTCAAATGGTAATTGCGCACATAGAAGGAATACCGCTTTGGGAAATCCCTTTGTATCATTATCCCTATTTGCTCTTAGGTAATGAAACGCATGGAGTAAAAGATTTTTTAGCCCAATGGAAAGACGGACGTTGTGTAAAGATTCCTTGTTGGGGTAAAGGAGAATCGCTAAACGTCGCTATTGCCGGTAGTCTGCTGATGTATCAATGGCAATTGAGCCGACAGAAAACGCTGTTGAATAACCCTTAAAACAGGCATTACTTCATAACAAGAAGGATAGTGAAAGATTTTCCCACCATAATCAATTGTTTTTACTGCCTGAATACCCCGAACGGCATTCGTAATAAAAAAAGTTTCACAAAACGCTAATTCGTCAAGTTTTAATGAACGAAGTGAAATAGATAAATGTTCCATCAAAAAGCGACGGAAAACGCCATCTACGCACCCATCGCTTAGCGGGATGGTGTACAAAACACCATTGAGTACATAAAAAATATTGGCATAGGAAGTTTCTACAACGCGGTCTCGGTAAACCCATAGCGCTTGTGGAAAAGAGCAGGTTTTCGGTAAATAGCGCTTAAAAAAGTGGTATTGTAAATATTTAAAAGGTAAGAAAGGCAATGGAGGGCGTTCTTTTAAGAAACAAACCTGCAGTGTTTTTTCTTGAAAACAGGGGTTTATAGCGGAACAACGGATTTGCACATAGGGCGTTTTTGTTGTCCAATAAAGCGCGATGCGTAATTTAGCATAAGAAAAGTTTTGAATGGCGTCATAGATAGAAGGCAACAGGGGAGTGATAGAAAAATTTAAAGATTGCCATTGGCAAAATCGTTGCAGGCGTTGCCAATGATAATGGCTCAAAGGCAGCTTGCCTTGAACAACCGCGAGCGACTCTATATAAGGAGTCATAGATAAAGAGAGGGAGGCAATAGGGTGATAGCGAAAAAACCATTGTTCATAGTTGCTCATCCCGTAGATAACGTTCTAATAATCGTTTTGCTCTGTGTAAACGCGCCTTTACCGTGCCCAAAGGAATGTTGAAAAGTTTACTTAGTTCCTTATAACTTCTACCTTCAAAGTAAAATCGCAGGATTAACTCCCGTTGAGCATCTGGTAAACGCATCAAGGCATTGCGTAATTGCTCTGCATCTATTGTTTTTAAGTCTAAAAGTAAATGTTTTTCTGCTTCTTCTTTTTCTCCTCGGAAACGGATTTCCCCATCTTCTGTTTCGTATTCTAATTGAATAGCCTGAAGCTTCTTTTTTCGCATAAAATCAATAGCGTGATTGATAGCTATTCTATAAACCCATGTAGAAAAAGCATGATAACCATCCCATTGGTGAATGCGGGAATAGATTTTTACTAATACGTCTTGCGTTAAGTCTTCTGCATCATGAACATTTTTTACCATTTTTAGAATTGCCTGGAAGATTCCCCGTTGGTATTTTTTTACAATAAGCGCAAAGGCGCTTCTATCACCACGTTTGAAGCGTTCTACTAAGGCAGCTTCTTGCTCTTTTCGGTATTGAATGCGTCGCTTCTGGGATTGCTCCATGCAACGTTCCTTAAAGAACCGAAAAGGTATGCAAAGTTAATAAAACCTATCCACATTCCATAAAGGAAAGGAATAGCCCACAGATGCACAATCCCCTTAAAATACCGAAGAGTTAGAAACAAAACCAATAGGCGAAACGCGTAGGCTATAGCCCCTTCTTGAGGAACTACGAACAAAGCCGTTATAGTAGCCCATTCTACAAGCCATATTCCCCAAGTAAGCCACTGATATTTCTTCGGATAGTGAATAAAAGCACTTAAATGACGTTTTTTTTGTTGTAGAAAGGCTTTCCATGACTTTGCTGTAGCACTCCACGCCCAAGAACTCGGATGAATTAAAAGCGAAGGCTCAGCTTTTATGCGATGAAACGCCAAATCATCACTTCCAAAAGGGATATGACGATGGTTTAATAAAGGTTGATAGCGTTGCCATAAACGACGTTCTATTGCCCAGTTCCTGCCTGTAAGCGCATAAGTAAGTCCCCAACCAATAAAACTACTATTGATAGCCATGGTCAAAGCGGCATCAAAAGCGATTAACTGCGATAATAAAAAACGCTTAGGCACTGCCTTATAAGGACTATATCCCATGATGAGCGAAGCACCACGGCAGTATTGCTCAGCAAATTGCTCAAGCCAAAAAGGAGAAACAACACAATCTGCATCTGTAAACACCAGTAAATCACCTTTAGCTTGTTGTACAGCATAATGCAAAGCATATTTTCTTGATTTCCATCCCGCAGGAATACTTTTCAAAGAAAAAAAACGAATTTTGTCACGATGTTTCTTTGCTGCTTCTTGTAGTAAATAGAAAGTTTCATCTTTTGAATTATCGTCTACTAATAGCAGTTCATAATCGTTATAGCGTTGTTGCAGTAGGCTATTTAAGTGTTTTTTTATGAAAGGTGCTTCGTTTTTGTAAGTTACAATAACCGAAATAAAAGGCGAGGTTCGTAGGATTTTCGTTCGTCTTCTTCGCAAGGCTTTGTAGAAACCGACAACAAATACAAGCGACAAAAAACAATGTAGGATGATAAAGAGACTCAAAGGGATTTAGCAGAATAATAGTCTTGGTCTGCTTCGTGATGGATTTGAATCACATCCATGAGCAATAAAGAGAGTAAGATGCGTCTTGTTCGCCGATAAGAAATATTTAAGCGTTTTGCTAATTGTTTCATGGTGTAGGGTTGTTCTTCCAGCAGTTCTAATAAGCGGCGTTCTATTTTGGAAAACTTCATTCGTACGGGTTTATCATAGCGATGACGCTCTTTTAAGTAACGTAAATAAGTTAAAGAAGCCATACGTAGTTGGTCGCCCACTCGGATAAACGCTACAGGTTTACCACTTTGTTCATCTATTGCATAATGTGGCTTGTTTTTGCTCTCTGGAATAACAACTTCTAACACTTCTCTATCTTCATATCTGTGAACAAAACTATAATACTTCACAGATGGATGGCATAGCCGTTTTGCTGCATAATCAATCATGTAAAGTTCCTCTTCTGGATTCACACCGCTTATTTTTCCATTATCTTTAACACCGATGAGCAATCTTCCACCTTGGGTATTAGCAAAAGCAACTAAGGTTTTCGCAATTTTATAAGCATTAGAGATCGTCTGTTTAAAATCTTGTTTTTGGTGCTCACCTTGTTGAATCCATCTTAATAACGACGGCAAGGGTTTCATAATCGTGAAACAAAATTAACATTTTTAGAACGCTATTACCATTATGGTAACATCATCTATTTGCTCTGTTGTTCCTTTCCATCGGTGGAAAATTGTTGCTAATTGTTCTTGTAATTGGGTTATAGGGATGTTGTGCGTTTGGAGTAGTAGTGTATAAAAACGTTTGTATCCTAATCGTTTTCCTTTTTTTCCACCGAACTGGTCTACGTA
>WFXK01000376.1 GCA_015490695.1 Bacteroidota bacterium
CATTATAGATGAATTTACACAGGTTTATAAGGTCTTTTCTGAGAAAAAAGATAAATATTTAGAAATGCTCAAAGAGAACACGAAGCGAAAAGAGGCGTTATTGGAGGAATTGATAAATATTGTTAAAAAAGAGCAGGTTAAACGGTTATCGGATATAAAGCGTATTGCGAGGGAATGGAAAAAAATCGGTCCTGTGCATCCGCAGAAGCATAAGGATTTAGAAGCGACGTATAAGACCTACATGGAGCAGTTCCGTAGAATGCATAAGCAATACATGGATACTTTGATTGAGCAGGACCGTATGTATAATTTACAAAAGAAAAAAGAGTTGTTCCAAAGGGCAAAAGAAATTTATGAACAGGTAAAAGATAGCGACCGTATTGTAGAATGGCATAAAGCAAAAGACTTAATACAAACGATTGCCGAGGATTGGGATAAAATTGGTCCTGTGGGTAAAGAGAATGAGCAAATAGAGTTAGATTATCGTTCTTTGATGAAGGAGTTCTTTGCTACAATGGAAAAAACTATTAGAGAAGTACGAGAGACATGGGAGCGCAATATACAAAAGCGAGAAGCCTTATTAAAAGAATTGGAAGCGATTGCACAACATGATGAATCGGATACAGCATTTTGGAAAAACGTTCCTAAACGCTTGAGAACATTACAAAAAGAGTGGAGCGATGCATTCCCTATTCCTAAGGAACAACGACAACGACTAAAGGAACGTTACAGAGAGGTTCTAAAACAAATTTATGAGAAGTTAGATAAATTATTTGAGTCGTTCCGTAAGCGAAGGGAGGCGTTATTAGCGAAAAAGCGAGAGATTTTAGAAGAGGCTACGAAATTAATGGAACAGGAAAGCAATCCTTTAAAACGTTATCGGGCATTTTTACGTCTACAACGTTTATGGAATCGAGTTAAAGGAGGGCGTTCTCCTGCAATGTTAGAATTAGAAGAGCAATTTCAAAAAGTTGCAGAACAAATCATTAACGAGTATCAAAAAGCAAAACCTGAACAAGAAGCTGCTTTACAAAAAGCAATTCAAGAAAAAGATGCCATATTGCAGCAATTACATCTTTTACAACGTAGTACCTTACCCAAAGATACTTTATTAGAGCAGTTAAAACAATTAATAGAACGATGGCGATCGCTACCAGAATTACCCCGTAAACTTAAAGCGAAATATCAAGAACGCTTTTATAAAAGTCTACGAAGGATTTTAAGAAATGTTTATCCTGATGATTTGATTGCACGAGAGAATTTCCTTTTAGAGGTTCGTATGGGCTTTATTCCGCAAAAAAATAATCCGCTTCGCGCTATTCAATTGGAAAAAGAGCGACTAAGAAATCGTATTCGAGAATTAAGAATGCAACAACAAAAGAAAGAACAATTCTTAAACTTTATTGCAAAGGATAAGAAGAGCCAGCAATTAAGAGAGCAGATTCTTGAGTCTATACGGCAATTGGACGAGGCAGTGAACTTTTATAAGGAGTGGTTAAAGCGTTTAGACCAGATGGCACAAGATTACCGAAAAGCCGATTCCTCAGGGGAAGAAGATAAAGAAGAGGCAATAGTACAACAGGAAGATGCAGAGTCGATGGCTGAAGAAGAGCCTGCTGCTGATTCTGAATCTTAATCTATGGGCGCAGCAAGCAATATTTCAAAACGTCATTGGGTATTTAGCACATGATTCGCTACAAGGACGCTATGCAGGTAGTATCCATGCTTATAAAGCAGCGCAGTTTCTAAAAGAACAATTACAAAAATTAGGGCTGCAACCCTTCCAAGGAAAGTATTTACATCCTTATACCATTTATTGGATTACAACGACGAAAGGAGAGGGGACCTTTTTGCACTGGAGTAACGATGAAAAGACAATAACACCGCAGGATTTTCATGTTGCACCTTATAGTGCAGAAGCGACTTTAGAGAAAGTGCCATGTGTTTTTATTGGTTGGGGTATTCAAACAGGCATGCAGATCGCTTATGCAGATTATCAATTGAAAGATAAGGCCGTTATAGTGTTAGAAGGAGTTCCCAGTGGGGTCTCTATAGAGCAGAAGCGGCGTTTGGTCCGTTATGCCGACGCTTTACAAAAAGCGCAATGGATTAGCCGTAGCGGAGCAAAAGCCGTTATCGTGCTTACAGAAAAAGTCCCCGATTTCAAAGCGCAAGTTGCCGGCATGCAAATGCCTATTCCTGTCTTATTTCTCTCTTTTCAAGAGACTCAAAAAGCTTTCAAATTAGCAGGAAAAAGCTTTAAAGCACTCTATAAAAATCTTCAACAATCCTACGACAGTGCTTATTATTTGCCGTTGGATTTATATGTTTCTTTGAAAACGGTTATTAAAAAAGAAAAGCGACAAGATTATAATGTTATTGGGTTATTACCTGCGACGGAATCAAACAGCAATCCTTATATTGTTGTTGGAGCCCATTATGACCACTTAGGTACACGGGATAGTGTTTATAATGGTGCGGATGATAATGCCTCAGGTAGTGCGATGGTGGTTGCTCTAGCACACTATTGTGC
>WFXK01000377.1 GCA_015490695.1 Bacteroidota bacterium
CCCTATAACAATTCATAAAGTTGTCTCAAATTCTCTTCATCTTTCCCTTCTCCTTTAGGTGTTTCCAATACTTTGGGCAAAAGAGGAAACGTTTTTAATACCAATGCAAATGCTTCTTTTCCAATGTATCCTTTTCCAATATGCGCATGACGGTCTTTACGACTACCTAAGGGATAAAATGAATCATTTAAGTGCCAAGCGTGTAATCTACTTAGTAATCGGTATTTTTCTAAGGTCCTCATCAATTGTGCCCAGCCTTTTTCATTGCTGAAATCATAACCTGCGGCAAACAAATGGCAAGTATCTAAAGCAATACCAACCTGAGATTCTGGGAAAGGTGCTACAATGGCTTTTAATTGTTCTAAGCGGTATCCCAAAGTTGTTCCTTGTCCCGCTGTGTTTTCTATTAAAAGCAATGGTTTAAAAGATTTTTGCAGAACTTCTTCCAAAGCGCGATGAATAGTTTTTATGCCTTCTTTTTCACCGCTTCCTTTATGGGCTCCTGGGTGGACAATAACAAAAGCCAAGTGTAATTGTTGTGCTCTTTGCATTTCATCTTTTAAGGCTTCTACCGATCGTTTCCATTGTCGTGGGTCAGGAGAAGCAAGGTTTATTAAATAAGAAGCATGAGAAAAAATCGGCGTTATTTCTTTATGTTTTTCCTTTTCTTGATGGAATCGTGCAATAACTTCTTCTTTCAATGGAGGAGGTTGCCATTGACGTTGATTCCGAGTAAAGATTTGAAAGGTGTTAATTCCTAAGCGTTTGGCCTCTTGAAAAGCATTATGAAGTCCGTTTGCTACACTACAATGAACGCCTATGCGATTAAGGTTTTTCATTAGGTACGTAATAACGTTTATTTTTTAATCGTTCTAAAGCTGCCATGGCTTTCCGCTGTAAACTACGTTCTATGGGGTAGTTTTGATATTGAAACACCATGCGGTAGTATTGTCGTGCAACAGCCCAGTCTTTTTGTGCTTCTGCTAATTGTCCTACATAAAAAGCTGCTAAAGGATGCATCCATAAGTAAAAAGTTGCGGGAAAACGCATACAACGTTGATAATAAGACTTTGCTGCAATAGTATCGCCTTGCAAATGAGCAATGCGTCCAAGGTAAAAGTAAAGTGCTGTTTTTTCTTCGTTATCTAAGTAATTAAATTGCGTTTCCATCGTTTTTAGTGGCAATAATGCCTGTTGAAACCGTCCACTTTGCACCAACAAAGCAACTTGCAGGAATTGTAATTGCCGCTTAGATATACCTTTGTTTAAAAAATAGCGTGCTTGATGAAGTGCTAATCGGTCCTGGTCCGTTATAGGCTCGGGTAGCTGCGTTACAGCCCGTAAATAACGCTCACATAACTTCACTTGTTTTTGCAATAAATAGGATAAGGCTAAAAAATAAAACGCTTCATGTCTCCAGTATCGCCCGTAATACTGATTTAAATACTGATTGAAAAATGAGATGCTCTCTTCGTAATGCTGGGTGCACAATAGGCTCTTTCCTAAGAGCAAAGAGAAAAAAGGGAAACGTAGCAGTTCTCTATGGCTGGGGTCTTTTCTGTAAACAGATAAGTACGCCAAAGTAGAATCGCATTGATGATTTTCAAAATAATAATGGGCAAAAAGATAGCGGATTGCTGCGGGTGGATTCTCCATAGCAACTAAGTTCCTCAATAAATGAAAAGCACTATCCTTTTTGTTTAAGAAGTCTTTAAGTAGAAAGTAAGCGATAACCTGGTTTTCAATCAGTAGCCATTTACTTCCTTGATGGGCTTTTTGGAATTGGTCCCAACCTTTTAAAAGGTCTGCTTTAACAGGTAGACGTTTTTTTAGTTCCTGGTCTTGCTGAGGTAGACAACTAAGAAGGATTTTATAAAGTGCTTGGATTCGTTGGGCTTCTATGTCTTTACTTTTTTGGGCGTAGCGTAGCGCTTCTTTTACCAAAGGAGGTATTTTATGGTATTGTTGTAGCCAATAATAGATGATACTTTGTTCTAAATGGGTTTGTGCTAGGAAAAAGTCTGCGTAGTAGCGGTATTTTCGGTTTTTTATTTGTTCAATTAAGATAGGGGATTTTTGTAGGAAGGTTTGCAAGCTTTGGGTATCACCTTTGATGAGGGTTTGAAGGAAATAGGTATGGTGTTCTATGAAAGCAGCGGCACCAGGGTCGTATTCTAATTCTAATTGATTAATAGCAGTTTCAAAACGAGCATCTAAGTTAATGAGTTCAAAACGTTGGCGTACATTCCAGTCTTGTGCATAAAGCAGGTTAAGCAGCAGTAGTAGTCTTTTTACGACGTCCACGGCGACGCTTAGGCTTCTGCTTAGGTTTAACCTCTTCACCAAAGAAAGTATTATCTACAATAATCCGTCCACAATTTTCGCAAATAATAAGTTTATTCTTTTGTCTTACTTCATAAATCTTTTGTGGTGGCACAGTAATATGGCATCCTCCACAGGCATCTCTGTCAATGGTTACAACAGCAATTCCATTACGCATTTTGCGACGAATGTGCAGATATAATTCTAACCATTTAGCATCTAACTTTTCTTGGGCTTCCTTAGAAGCCTTTTCTAAGCGTGCCTCCTCTTCCTGAACCTTTTCCTTGATTTTGTCCAACTTAGCTTGTTTCTCTTCCTTTTCTTTTTCTTTTTGTTCCAATGTTTGATTAATTTCATTTAAGACCTTTTCCATTTCGCTGATGGCTTTACGATAACGGGAAATACTTTTTTCGGCAGCTTTAATGTTCAGGGTAGAAAGCTCTATACGTTCTTGTAGGGCTTCATAGTCTTGATGGGTAGTGATTTGGTCTAATTGCAGTTCGTACTTTTCCAGACGACTTTTTTCTAATTCAATTTCTCCATAGAGGCGATTGACTTCTTTTTCTGCGCTTTCCAATTCTTGTTCAATGCGTTGTTTGCGGTGTACTAAGGTGATGATTTCGTCTTCTAATTTTCTAAGTTGTTGAGGTAAGTTTCCTCGCCGTCTTCGCAAGGCATCCAAGGTGCTATCTATTCGTTGTAGCGCGGCTAATTGTGCCAAATGTTTCTTAATTTCGCTTTTAACTGCCATACCAATAGTTTACAGGATTAGTACTAAAAGGAACGGGCAAAAATACAACATTTTTAAATTGCGATGCCAATTGCTTTTGCAATAAAGCGATGACCCATTGTTCTGTTTCGTAGTGTCCAGCATCTATAAGCAATAGGTTTTGGGCTTCAAAGAAGGTGTGGTATCGGAGGTCGCTTGTTATGTAGGCATCTATTTCTAAAGATTTTACTTTTTCTAGCAAAAAGCTGCCGCTGCCACCACAGACTGCAACAGAACTAATC